>JBCDKH010000012.1 GCA_038746835.1 Planctomycetota bacterium
CGCAGTCACGAACAGTTTGCCGGCGTGCTGCGATACCTGCGAGAGCACGACAAGGCGATCGAGCACGCCAGCGAAGTCGTCCGGCGCGGCGAGACCGTCGGCCTGCCGAGGGACGAGGAGATTCTGCGGAACGCTCGCCTGACGCTGAGCGACTCGCGGCTTCGTCGCAGAGCACCCGGCGACCTCGAAGGCATGCGTGAGCTCGCCCTCGACGCCCAACGCCGCATGGAGGCAACGTCGCCGAGAAGTGTCGCGGCGCGAGAGAACCTGAGCCGATTGATGCTCAACTACGCCGACGGTATCCTCGAGTTTGCCAATGAGCAGAATCCGGAGCTTCGCCAGGAGTTCCCGGAGTTCCTCACGCTCGGCTACGAGCTCATCGCCGACATTCCGATGGGCACGTCACGGTCGATGCTGCAGTTGAATCACCTGCATGCCAACCTGCTCGCGCGGTCGGGTGAGTGGTTCCGGGCGCTAGAAATCTACAAAGAGTTGATCCCTATGATCGACAAGGCCTTCGAGCCGCATCAGTCGCCGTGGTTGAACTCGCAGACCAGCTACCTGCTGCTGCGAGCCATTTACGAAACGCGTGACGCGCCGCCGGAGCAAGTCGACGAGATCTTGTCCGACCTTCGACGACTGTTCGAACTGACGCGCGACCGCAACTTCGTCCACGGGGCAGCTCCGTACTCGATGGTGCTGTGGAATGCCGGGCGTTTCGAGGAGGTGCGTGACGTCTCGCGTGAGATCATCGCGATGGGTCCTGAGAAGCCGCACACGCCTCGCGGCGCTTTCGAGCAAGCCCAAGTCATGCTGACCGAGCTGCGTCAGATGCACCCCGACTTGTTTGACGTACCCGCGACGCAGCCCAGTGCTGCAGAAGCCGATTAGCGTTTGTTCACGCTGGGGTGGCCTCCATGTGTCCGCGATTTGGTCGTTCGGCCACCCGTTGAGATTTTTCTGGCAGTCCTCGTCCGCATTCGACGCGACTGGTTGGAGACCCCGGGGCATGGGCTCCAGGTCGCATCAAGCCAACCACCCACCGGTCGAGGAGATCGCCATGAAACGTCGTCACATTCAGTCCGTCCTCGCTGCTGCCGTCGTCGCGGCGATGCCCGCCGTCACCCACGCGGACGATCTCACCTGGCAGGGCAACGCTGGTCCGCTCAACTTCTGGGACACCGCCACCAACTGGACCCCGGCCCAGACGCCGGACTCGACCGACAACGTCTTCCTCGGACGCGACATCGGCCTCGGGCTCGAGACCATCATCCTCGGTGCCACCAGCAACGCCGCCAACGTCAACTTCACCAGCGGCCAGTGGGAGCTGACTGGTGCCGCAGGCGGCGTGCTGACCAGCACCGGCTTTCCGCTCATCGACGACCTGCTCGCGACCGACCTGGACTCGGGCGTCTTCGTCAATCTCTCGAACGGTGCGGTCTGGAACAGCCAGCAGAACTTCAGCGTCGCCGGCGACGGCTTCGGCACGCTGCTGGTCGACAGTGGCTCGGTTATCAACGCCCGCGCCTTCCGCGTCGGCGGGCTTGAAGATCAGGACGGCGTCGGCGTGATGACCGTCAGCGGCACCGGCAGCCGACTCGAAGCGACGCTCAACCTCAACACGAACCTCTTCGCCATCGGCTTCGGCACGGGCACCGGCACGCTCAACGTCCTCGACGGTGCGACCATGGGCACGACGACGACCGGTGCGGGCGACATCCGTGTGGGCGACGGCGTCGGCTCGACCGGCACGCTGAACGTCGACGGCGTGGGCAGCTTCGTCGAAACCGAAGACCTGCTCATCGGTAACACCGGCGACGGTTTCTTGAACGTCACCAACGGCGGCCGGGTCATCCTGACCGACGGCACCTCGCCGCAAGCCATCATCGGCGTCGCCGACGGTGCCAATGGCGCGGCCTTCGTTTCCGGGGCGGGATCAGAGCTAACCGGCTGGCGAGTCGAAGTTGGTTCATCCGGAAACGGCCGGCTCGTGGTCAGCGATGGCGGCCTGGCGCGTGCCCGCTTCAGCAGCAGCGATATCGCCACCGGCAACGGGGACGTTCAGATCGGCTTCCTCGCCAGCGCACAAGGCGTTGCCTCGGTCGTCGGCACCGGCACGCTTCAGGCCGACCGCTTCCTTCTCGTCGGCAACGATGGCGACGGGACACTCCTCGTCGGACGCGACCTCGCCAACAACAGCGTCGGCGGCGGCACGGTGATCGCGCGAGACCTCTACATCGGCGAGGGCGTCGGCAACACGTTCACCAACGCGATGATCGTCGACGGCGGCACCGTCAACGTCGGCAACAACATCCGCGTCGGCAGCCAGTCCGCCGGCACGATGGAAGTCCTCAACGGCAGCACCGTCACGGCGACCGACATCCAAGTCGGTGCGTTGCCCGGCGCGAACGGCACACTCACGGTCGACGGCGTCGGAACGAGCGTCACCGCCACGGAAATGTTCGCAGGCAACCGCAACAGCGGCGATCCGTCGGTCGGCGTCATCAATGTTCAGAACAACGCGACCGCCACCTTCACGCAAGCGTCCGGCGTCGCAGTCACGCTCGGGGACGATCCGGGCGGCGAGGGGACCATCAACATCTCCTCGGGCGGCAGTGTTGCGACGACCGGCGTGGCCGAGGTCTGGGTCGGCGGATCGAGCAACGACACCGGCGGCGTCGGCACCATCAACGTCGCCAGTGGCGGCAGCTTCACCAGCGGTGGACGTGTCATCGTCGGCTGGGGCGTCGACGCCGTCGGTGCCATCGACGTGACGGGCAACGGCTCGACCTTCGACGGTAACGGCGATTTCGTCCTGGTCGGCTTCGGCGGGACGGGAACGCTCGGCGTCAGCGACGGTGCCAGCTTCACCGCCAACGGCGTCTTCCTCGGCGACGGCAGCCTCGCCGACGGCACGATGACCGTCTCCGGCAACACGACCACCGCCGACATCGACGGCACCTTCATCGTCGGCGACACCGGCCTTGGTAGCCTGACCATCGACGGCGGGGCGACCGTCACCAGCAGCGGCGGCAGTGGCTTCTTTATCGTCGCCGACGAAGGGAACAGCGACGGCTCGAGCCTCACCATCAGCGGTGCCGGCAGCACGCTCGACTACGCCGGCACCAACCGTGTCATCCTCGGCCACTTTGGCGGCAGCAGTGCCTCTCCGACCACGGTTCTTGTCGAAGACGGTGGCCTGCTTCGATCGTCGGGTGCCGTCAACGTCTCCGAGCAGGACAACAGCAACACGCTTCTGACCGTCGACGGCGGGACGATCGAAGGGACATCGATGAACGTCGCGGTCGATCCCGGAACGGTTGCAGACGTCGTCGTCTCGAACGGCGGGCGGATTCTGATCGACGACTTCGCCGAGATCGCCGCGGAGAACAACGGCAACGCGTCGCTCATCGTCGAAGATGCCGGCTCGCTCTTCCAGACCGGCGGCGACTTCTCCGTCTCTGCCACCGCCAGCGTCAACAGTGACGGCGACCTGTTCGTCCGTGACGGCGGCCGCGTCGAAACCGGCAACCTCGGCTTCGTCGGACGCTTCAACAACGACCGCGGCACAGCCACCATCGGCGGCACCGGCGCGCCCGCTTCCTGGACCATCGGCAGCACCCTCTTCGTCGGCCCGAACACCGCCAGCGGCTTCGGCCTGCTCAATGTCGAAGAAAACGGCACCGTCGACGTCGAAGGCCCGCTCAGCCTCCGGCAAAACGGCACCGTCAGCGTCAACGGCGGCTCGCTGGAGTTTGACAGCCTGACCCTTTCCGGCGGCACGTTGAACTTCAACAGCGGCGCGGTCCGCTTCACGAACGCGACAGGCACGACACTCTCTCCCACCACCATCGAAGCGGTGCTCGGCGAAGACGCGACGATCGTCGACGGCCAGACGTTCGGCGTTGAAGGCTTGGCCGTCCTCGGCGGTGGCTTCCGCATCAACGGCGGCCGGTTCGAAGTCGGCTCGATCGGCACGAGTGGCTTCGACCAGATCGACTTCGACCGCGGTACCTTCGCCCTGACAAACAGCAACCTCATCGTCGGCAGCAACGGCCTGTTCGGCTCAACCGCGACGCTCACACAAGACCAAAACCTCGAAGTCGCCAACGACGTCATCGTTCAGGCCGGTTCGGAGCTCACGCTCGTCGGCGGCTACTCGGCCGGTCGGACGATCAACGCCGGTGCCGTCACCTTCATCACCCCCAGCGGCACCAAGGTTGTTGACGGCGAGTTCGAGACAACTGGCGACACCACGCTCGTCGGCAACGTCCAGTTCGAAGACCTCGTCAGCGGACCGGGCAACTTCTTCGGGCCAGGCCAGGCGATCTTCGCCGGCGGGTACGCACCCGGTAACAGTCCCGGCGTCGTCGAGTTCGAGGGCGACGTCACCTTCGGCGAAGCGAACGACCTCGAAATCGAACTCGAAGGCCTGAGCGTCGGCGAGTTCGACCGACTCGAGATCCTCGGCGACCTCGCGCTCGGCGGAACGCTGACCATCACCGACGGCGACGGCTTCGTCCCGTCCATCGGCGATGTCTTCGAGATCTTCACCTTCAACTCGATCAGCGGTGCGTTCTCGTCCGTCGTCAACGCGACCTCCGACTCGAGCCTCATGTTCGACCTGGACGTCGGCCTCGACTCGCTCGTCCTCCGCGTCCTGGGCGATCTTTTCCCCGGCGACGCCAACGGCGACGGCACCGTCGACCTGGCTGACTTCGGCATCCTTCGGGCCAACTTCGGCTCAACCAACGGCACCTTTGCCACCGGTGACTTCAACGGCGACATGAACGTCGACCTGGCCGACTTCGGCATCTTGCGGGCGAACTTCGGCAGCTCGTCCAACGCGTCCGCCTTCGCACTCATGGACGCCTGGGCGGTCACGGTCCCCGAGCCGACGCTCGTCGCTCCCGCACTGGTGGGTCTGCTCGCCCTTCGTCGTCGCCGGTCGAACTAAACAACCGGCAGGCCGAGTTCTCGGAAGAAACGCCGTACCTCGTCCGCCCGCTCGGGTGGGCAGGGCGGCGTCGTTTCGAGTGGGTAGGCCACACCCAGCTCCTGCCACTTGTGCCGACCCATCTGGTGGAACGGCAGCACTTCGACTCGCTCGACGTTCGAGAGCGACTCGGCAAATTCGCCCCAACCACGGAGGTTGTCTTCGCCGTCCGTGAGACCTGGCACGAGGACCAGCCGCAACCACATCGGGCGACCGCTGTCGCTAAGTCGACGGGCGAACTGCAAGATCGGCTCGACATCGATGCCGGTGACTTGCTTGTGCAGCTCGGGCAGGAAGCTCTTGAGGTCCAGCAAGAACAGGTCGATGTCGTCGAGGTCGTCGTCGCTCAGGCGATCGCCGAGGTAGCCGTTGGTGTCGAGCGCCGTGTGCAGGCCGAGCGCCTTCCCGCCGCGGAGCAGCTTCCTTGCGAAAGCCGCCTGAACGAGCGGTTCGCCGCCGCTGACGGTCATCCCGCCCCCGGCCGACTTCAGGAACGGGGCAAACTTCTCCACGTCACCAAGGACGCTGTCGACGCTCCGCTGCGTCCCGCCGCCGCGACGCCACGTGTCGGGGTTGTGGCAGTACTGGCACCGCATCAGGCAACCGGTTGTCCAGACGACGAACCGCAGACCTGGTCCGTCGACGGCCGATGCGTTCTCCGTCGAGTGGACAAAACCAACTTCGCCGGCCTGCCGCCTCTGTCGATCGTCGTCCCCGGCGACCGCGTCGAAGATCGGCAGCCGTGTCGACGATCGCGACGGGCGTTCCTGGAGCAGTGGAACCGGGCAGGGCATGGATCGAGCGCAAAAGAAAACGCGACCCTGTGGGGTCGCGGGTCGGGATCACTGACAAGCGAAGTTTGGCTGCCGAGTGGGCTGCCGATTGAAAGATTGCTTCAGGACCAGGCCC
The DNA here is from genome assembly GCA_038746835.1 of Planctomycetota bacterium. Lineage (NCBI taxonomy): Bacteria > Pseudomonadati > Planctomycetota > Planctomycetota bacterium. The sequence continues at coordinate 5,906 of JBCDKH010000012.1, forward strand.
GCAGACCTCACAGGTTCGCGACTTCTGTAGTATCGGATATTTCGGCCGATTTGCATTGAAAAAGGGGTGAGTCAATTCGGCACACGTCCGGCCATCACAGCTTCTCGTGGAACGTCCGGTCGACGACGTCCTGTTGTTGCTCGGGCGTGAGCTTCACGAAGTTCACTGCGTAGCCGCTGACGCGGACGGTGAGCTGTGGGTAGTTCTCCGGATTGGCCATCGCGTCGAGGAGTGTTTCGCGGTCGAGCACGTTGACGTTCATGTGGAACCCGCCCGAGCCGAAGTAGCCGTCGAGGCAGCCGGCCAGGTTGGCGACCTGGTCGTCCTTGTTGCTGCCGAGGGCTGACGGCAGGACTGTGTTGGTCAAGCTGATGCCGTCCTGCGCCTCGGCGTACGGCAGCTTGGCGACGGACAAGGCACTCGCGATGTACCCCTCAGCGTCGCGGCCGTGCATCGGGTTGGCACCGGGCGCGAACGGCTCGCCCGCCTTGCGACCGTCGGGTGTGGAGCCGGTGGCCTTGCCGTAGACAACGTTGCTCGTGATCGTCAGAACGCTCTGCGTGTGCGTCGCGTCGCGGTAAGTCGGGTGCTTCCGCAGCTTGCTCATGAACTGACCCATGAGCCACGCGGCGATATCGTCGGCCCGGTCGTCGTTGTTGCCATAGGTCGGGAAGTCGCCCTCGATCTCGTAGTCGGTCACGAGTCCGGTCGCGTCGCGCTTGGCCTTGACGGTCGCGTGCTTGATCGCGCTCAGCGAGTCGGCGACGACCGACAGACCCGCGATGCCGAAGGCCATGGTCCGCTTCGGGTTGTAATCGTGCAGGGCCATCTCGACGCGCTCGTAGGCGTACTTGTCGTGCATGTAGTGAATGCAGTTCATCGCGTTCACGTACACGCCGGCCAGCCAGTCCATCGCCTTGTCGAACCGCTCAAGCACGGCCTTTTCGTCGAGCACATCGCCTTCGATCGGCGCGAAGGCGGGCATGACCTGCTTGCCCGTCAGCTCGTCGCGCCCGCCGTTGATGGCATAGAGGAGGCACTTGGCGAGATTGACGCGCGCCCCGAAGAGCTGCATCTCCTTGCCGACGGCCATGCCGCTGACGCAGCAGGCGATGGCCGCGTCGTCGCCGCGGCTTTCGCGGAGCAAGTCGTCGTTTTCGTACTGAACGCTGCTGGTGTCGACGCTGACCTTGGCACAGAATTTCTTGAAGCCGTCCGGCAAGTCCTTGGACCAGAAGACGGTCATGTTCGGCTCCGGTGCCGGGCCGAGGTTGTAGAGCGTGTGCAGGTAGCGGAAGCTGGTCTTGGTGACGAGGGGTCGCCCGTCAGCGGCGACGCCGCCGAGCGCCTCCGTGACCCAGGTCGGGTCGCCACTGAACAGGGCGTCGTACTCCGGCGTTCGGAGGAACCGCACGATCCGGAGCTTCATCACGAAGTCGTCGACGATCTCTTGCGCCTCGGCTTCCGTCAGCGCGCCTTCGCGCAGGTCGCGCTCGAAGTAGACGTCGAGGAACGTGCTCGTCCGGCCGAGGCTCATCGCCGCGCCGTTCTGCTCTTTCACCGCCGCGAGGTAGGCGAAGTAGAGCCACTGCACGGCCTCCTTTGCGGTGGTCGCGGCCTTGCCGATGTCGAAGCCGTAGTTGGCGGCCATCTGCTTGAGTTCGCCGAGCGCCTTGATCTGCTCGGCCACCTCTTCGCGATCGCGAATGACCGACTCGGTGCTGTGCTGCCTGTCGAGCTCGGCCTTCTCTTGCTCCTTGACCTCGATCAGTCGATTCACCCCGTAGAGCGCGACGCGGCGATAGTCGCCGATGATGCGACCGCGGCCGTAGGCGTCGGGCAGGCCCGTCACGATGTGGCTGCTGCGTGCCTTGCGGATCTCGGGCGTGTAGACGTCGAAGACGCCGTCGTTGTGCGTCTTGCGGTACTTGGTGAAGATCTCGCGGAGCTTCGGATCGGGCTCGAAGCCGAAGGCCTTCAACCCGCCCTCGACCATGCGCCAACCACCATTGGGGAAGATGGCTCGTTTGAGCGGTGCGTCGGTCTGCAGGCCAACGATGAGTTCGTTGTCCTTGTCGATGTAGCCCGGCTCGTGGGCGGTGATGCTCGACGGGATCTGGCTGACGTCGAGGACGCCGCGCTGGCGTTCTTCCTTGAAGAGCTCACCGAGCCGGTTCCACAGGTCGGTCGTCCGCGGTGTGGGCCCTTCGAGGAAGGTGTCGCTGCCGGCGTAGGGCGTGAAGTTGGCTTGGACGAAGCCGCGGACGTCGATCTCGTCGAGCCAGGCTCCGCCCTGGAAGTCGCGCCAGGCGGCGCGGTGTTCGTCGTTCATGAAAGCCGGCTGAACCTTGGTGCGTTTGTTGTCCATTTCACTCTCTTTTCGTCTCTGTACTCAGTTTATCGTTGAGACGAGGTTGTCGGATCAGCATCGCCTGCGACATCAAGCCACCTGGGGCACATTGACGCAGGGACTACTGGCTCGGACAACAGTGCTGTTCAGGCTGGATCCAACAGTCGTCGCTTGCTGCGGATGTCGGCCGCCATGAGCAGCGAGACGACGAACGCGACCACGAACAGACCGGCCAGGATGTACAGCACGGCCGAGTAGTAGCTTGATGTCCCGGCTTCGCCCGCGAGCCAGCCGACGGCCGGGATGATCATGCTCGGCCCGGCGATGCCGGCCGCCGCCCAGGCGGTGAGCGTGTAGCCGTGGATGGCCCCGAGCTGCCTGGTGCCAAACAGGTCGCCCAGAAACGCCGGCAGCGTCGCGAAGCCGCCGCCGTAGCACGTCAGCACGAGGCACAGCAGGACTTGGAAGACGAGCGTGCTCGTCACGTTCGCCAGCAGCACGAAGGCGACGATCTGGATGACGAAGAACAGACTGAACGTCAGCGCCCTGCCGAGGTAGTCGCTGGCAGACGCCCAGCCGATGCGGCCCAAGCCGTTGAAGATGCCCAAGATACCCACGAGCGTCCCGGCCGCGATCGGGTCGAGGTCGATCATCGTCTCGACCATCGGCGAGGCGATGCTGATGATTGCGATACCGCAGGTGACGTTGATGAACAGCATCACCCACATGTAGTAAAACCGCCTTGTCCCGAGGGCTTGGTTGGCAGTCAACTGGGCGAGGTCGCGACGAGCAGGCTTGCTGCCACCAGCGGCGTCCGGGTCGAAGCCGCGTGGCTGATATCCGGCGGGCGGCGGACTGAGGTACTGCGCGGAGAGGAGCATCACGACCGCGTAGACGCCGCCGAGCAGGAAGAACGTCCGCGACACGCTCCACGCCGAGTAGACCGCCGCCGACTCGCCGGAGCCGTCTGCCTGGAACAGGTTGGCCATGACCGGCGCGGCGATCATCGAGGCGAAGCCGAAGCCCATGATCGCCAGGCCCGTCGCGAGGCCGCGCTTGTCGGGGAACCACTTGACGAGTGTGCTGACGGGCGTGATGTACCCGACGCCGAGCCCGATGCCACCGAGCACGCCGTACGTCAGGTAGAAGAGCCACAGCGACTGCAGCTGCACCGCGACGCCCGCCCCGATCAGGCCGAGCCCGAAACACGTCGCCGAGAGCCTGCCGGCTGCGCGTGGCCCGTGCTTCTCGACAAAGTGCCCCAGAAACGCCGCCGAGATGCCGACGAAGGCGATGGCGATGCTGAAGCTGACCTTCACCGCGTCTGACTCAGCCCCGAGCACTTCGCTGACCGGCTGGGTCATGACGCTGTACGCGTAGACGCTGCCGATGCAGATGTGGATGCCGACACCGCTTGCGGCGATGAGCCAGCGGTTCTTGTGCGACGGTGCAGCAGGAGCGGCCGGCTGCACTTCAGGGGTTTGCGTCAACATCGCTCAACAGAAACTAATCAACGAAGCGTCACTCGCACGTGCAGCAGGTGCGACAGTGCAGACGCGACGCTGCGACTTAGCGCACCATCACCCCGGTCGACTTGCCTTGCCGAAGGGTCCTGTCGACACTTCGGACATGCAAGACGCCAACTGGACCGCCGCCCTGACCAACGGCCTTTCCCACGAGGGCGACGGGCCGCACCTGTGCGTCCTGGCCACCGTCGACGGGCAGATGAAGCCGATGGCCCGGTGCATGTACTGCCGCGAAGTGACCGAGGACGGGCAGCTCATCTTCGTCAGCGATCGCCGCACGCGCAAGGACCAACACCTCCGCGAGCGGCCGGACGCCGAAGTCGTCTTCTGGCTCGAGAGTCAGCGCACGCAGTTCCGCGTTCGCGGCCATGCCGTCGTCGTCGGGGCAGAGATGGACGACTACATGCGGCAGACGTGGTGGTCCAAAATCAGCGACGAGAGCCGGGCCATCTTCAAGGGCCTTGGCAACGGCTGGGAGCTTGCAGAGGGTGAGCCGACGAAAGTCACCGCCGACACGCCGATGCCGTCGACGTTCGAAATGCTGGTGCTGAATCCGGAAGAGGTCGAGATGCTGGTCTTGAAGGAGCAGCCGCAGATCCGCAGAGCCTGGAGCAAGAGCGGCGACGACTGGTCGCAGAGCGACTAGGAGTCGTCTCTTACTTCTTCCCGAGGCTCCGCTGCTTGCGGAAGAAGGCTCGCAGGCGTTCGGCGCACTCGTCTTCAAGCACGCCGGACGTGATGGTGGCCTGGTGGTTGAGCCGCGGGTCGTCGATGAGGTTCATCAGGCTGCCCGCCGCGCCGGCTTTGGGGTCGTGGCAGCCATAGACGACGTGTGGCACGCGGGCGTTGACGATCGCCCCGGCACACATGACGCACGGTTCCAGCGTCACGACCAGCGTGCAGCCGACCAACCGCCACGAGCCGACAGCGGCCGACGCCTGACGCATGGCGACGATCTCGGCGTGGGCGGACGGATCCTCATCCTGCTCGCGACGATTTCGACCGCGGCCGATGACGGTGCCGTTCTCGTCGAGGACGACGCACCCGACGGGCACGTCGCCTTCACGCTCGGCCGCGTCCGCCTCGGCGAGGGCCAGACGCATCCAGGCTTCGGCGTCGACGGGCAACGCGTCACTCCTCCACGGCCACGACGTGCTTGATGCCGTCGACGGCGGCGATGAGGTGCCGCTCGACGCCATCGCGGAGTGTCATCTCGCTGCTCGGGCAGCCGACGCAGGCACCGAGGAAGCGGATGGTGACCGTGTCGTCGTCGATGCGAACGAGTTCGATGTCGCCACCATCTTCGCGGACGGCCGGGCGAAGGCGTTCGAGTGCGGCCTCGACCTCGAGTTCGCGCGGGCCGAACGTGGCCACGGGCACGGCCTGCGGGTCCGTGCGCCGCTTGCTCTTGATGCGAACCTGGGGCAGCGAGGGCACGACGGATGGTATGCGGCAGAGACCCGACTCGGATGCGGCACGTCCAAGAGTGCCGCAACCTACCTTTTCTTAGATGCACGCACGACGCGACGGCAAGCTGCGGCTCGCGATGGAAAGCGGACGCGATCTGCGTTCCTCAGCCGAGGCGGCGGGACGACGACAGTTTGATGCGCTGTCGGTCGAAGCGAGCGCCATCGCTGGTCTCGACTCGGCCTCGGCCCGGCGTGAGCTTCGGGCGACGCTCTCCAAGCACGGACTTCAGGCTGGCGTCCTCCGGCATCGCGTGAGCGGTCGCGGCCTGTCGGAGACGTGCGACGTCGACCGATTCGTGGACGAGCTTGCGAAATCGCTGACGGCCGCACGCGACTGTGGGTTTGCGTGCGTCGCGTGCGATCTCGGGCAGGTTCCGAGTCGGCCGACCACGACGCCCGCGCCGAAAGCCAAGGCACCCGACGCCGGCCTGCTGATTCTGCCCGGGGCCGACGAGATCGCGAAGTTCGGCCAGGGCGACGTCAGCGAGCCCTCGAAGCCCGCCGACGCCGATCACGTCGCGTTGGCCGAGGAAGCTCTTCGCGTCGTCGCCACCCATGCAGATCGTCTGACGTTGCCCGTCGCGTTCGGCACGACGTTGGCGAGCGACGACGACCTTTCGGCGCTGCTGTCGGCGGTCGACTGCCGGCTGTTCGGACGCGAGCTGGACCCGGCGTCGAGTCTCGACGCGCTGTCGCACGACGTGGCGAGCGTGGTCGCGCTGACGCCACCGTTGCTGCACGTCGTCGGCAGCGACGCGCAGGGTCACGGCGTTCGTCAGCGCGCTTGCAAGCTTGGCGAGGGCGACGTGCCGTGGGCGGAACTCGCTGATGTGCTGCGCCAAGCCGACTTCGGCGGCTTCGTCACGCTGCCACACGGCGCGCCGGCTGCGTTGCCGGCGTAGGTCACGCCGCGTCGAGCAGGCGTCGGTCGACGAAGAGGGCCAGGAGTTCGCCGCGGCTGCTGACGTCGAACTCGGCGTAGAGGCGTTTGACGTGCGTGTGCACCGTGTGCGCGCTGACGCCGAGTTCTGCGGCCGCCTCTTTTTCGCTGTGGCCGCGCAGGAGCAGCCGCAGCACATCGCGTTGGCGTTCGGACAGCTCGTGCCCGAAGAGCGGATCCCAATGGGCCGAGTTGCCGGCAGGTTTGCCTGGCGGCGGCTCGGCGGGCGCGTCGGCGAAGTTGGCGTCGAAAAACTCGCGATAGAGCATCGGTGCGGCCGCACGGAGCATGAGCGAGCTGAGGCGTTTCTGTTCCTGCGTGAATCGTGGCATGCCCTGGCGGCCGTAGCTGGTTAGACCGAGCATGCTGTCAGGTCCGGCGGCCCAGACGGCGATCATGAGGTCGGTCCAGCCGTACGGCTTGAGGAACTTGTCGACGATCTCGCGCTCCCACCAGCCGCGGTAGGTCACTGGCAGGTCTTCGCTGACGATGAAGACGCGTGGCCTGCGCAGGTGTTGGATCGCCTCAGGAATGATCATCCGCACGACCGGAGCGGCCGAGTCGATGACGGCCTGGGGCTCGCTGTCGGGTCGCGGCTCGATGCGATCGAGGATCGGCCCAGTCGGGATGCGCTCGACGATCCACGGGCCTTCCTTTCGCTTGAGCTGATCGTGAAGGATCAGCTGCATGTCGTAGACCTCGGAGCGGCCGGTGAGGAGGCGTTGGAAGTCGCGGAGCAAGGTCAGCACGCGTTCGCGCGGCGGGCCATCGAGGTCCATCGCGTGATTGAGTGCGTCGACGACGCTTTCAGCCGCTTGAAGCGGTTCGAGCATCATCGGCATCGGACTTCGACCGCGGGCCGGTTGACGCAATGGGGCGTTCGCCATGGTGGGTCTCCGAAGCACATCCTCCACGCCACCCGCAAGACCGCCTGGCGGGCTGTCGGGTGTTAGACACCCGAACAGGGGACCTCGATGGTATCGAAAGTCACGATTCGTTGGAGCGTCGGTCTTCGGTTTTGTGCGGGAAAATCGGTGAAGCTGCTGCCGATGGCTCGACATAAGTTGATCTCATGTCCGCCGCCGTCGATCGGTACACCGCCATCGTCAAAGACGCCGCCTGCCGGGGTCGTCCGACGCGACGCGACGGGCTGTTCGCCGGCCTTGCGTTGTGCGATGCGATCGAGGGCGTGACGAGTCCGACGAGCGAATCCGCCGATGATGCCGACGAAGCGGGACACCGTCGTCCGGTCTACGCCGCGCTGGCTCGCTACGCGCAGGCATTGGCGGCGCGGCTTCGTGGCGAGTCGTTGGCATTCGAGTCCAGAACACGCGCGTTCGATCAACGTCCTGATGCCGCTGGTGCGGATCGCGTCGTTGCCGATGTCTTCGACGATCTTTCGCACCTCGTCGGAGACCCGTCGGCCGAGGCGGCGGCGTTGCGGAGCCTGGTGCGGCACCAGGACGACGCGGGTCGGTTTTTCGCGTTCGACGGGCAGTCAGGCGACAACCCGGAGCCGTGGTGGTACCACGAGCTGGTCGCGACCCATGCCGTCACAAGCTTCGCCCGGCTCACCGGCGATGAGCAGGCGACGCACGCGTCGAACAAGGCGGCGGCGTTTCACCACGCGGAGACGCAGGCAGACCACGCGTCGGGCCAGCCGTGGGCGGTGCATGCGTTTCTCGGCGAAGTCGAGTCGATCCCGACGGCCGAGCTGCTGCTCGTCGCCGCGGGCGTGGGGCGTCCGGATTTGGGTGTGGTGTCGCGTCTGATTCTGGCGGATGCGGCCGTGTGGCTGGACGCCGACCTCGCGTCGCGGGCTAGGGTCTGACGTGCCTGAGGGACAAAACGTCGACGAGTTCGAGACGCTGCTCGAGGTGCTGCGTTGCCCGGTGACGCTCAGCCCGTTACGCCGCGAGGGCGACGTCCTCGTCGCAGAAGTCGGCGGGCTTCGCTATCCGATTCGCGACGGCATCCCACAGATGATTGCGGACGAGGCAGAGCTTCCAGACGGTGTCGCATCGCTCGATGAACTCCGCGAGCAGCTGCGGTCGCAAGGTGTCACCGCTCGATGAGCGTGCATTCACCATGCTGCCAGTTCCGTTCTCGCGTTTAGCGGTGAGCGGTAGCGAACTTCCGGTCAGACAGGTTCGCTATCGCTCACCGCTAAACGGTCGTTGTGCGATAATGCAATGCACGGAAACGATGCAGTCCAACCACGGAAACCGCGCTACGGCGCAACACCCGCACCGGTCCCGAGCGCGGGACGGTTCAGAGGCAAAATCGCATCCCGCTGGGCGTCGTCCAGGACGATGTTGTTGTACCGAAGCAGCGTCCCCTTCGCCCGCTCGTAGGTCGCGATCGCGGCGTTGTATTCGGCGAGCGCTTGTTCTTCCGCACTGCGGGCGGCGGAGAGATCGTCGAGCGTGCGGAGGACCAAGTCGCTGAACTGCGGCGTGAGCTGGACCTGCTCGCCCTGAGCCTCGATGACGCGAACCGCCTCTGCCGCAGCGTCGACGGCGTTGCGGAGTTGGACAAGCGCGGAGTAGGCGGCGCTGACGTTCTGCTGCGCTTGCTTAACATCGAGCGTGATCTGCTGTGTCAGCTGCGCCGCCTGCGTTGCGGCCTGGAGACGCTGCAGACGGGCGCGTCGCTCGATCGCCCGGGCCGCACGGTTGCCAAGCGGAATCTCGAACTGGAAGCCCGCGGCGAACGTCGTGCTGTCGAAGTCGAACTGGTTGTCGACGGCATCGGAGTAGTTTTCGTCCAGCCCCTGGAACCCGGCCTCGACCACTGCGTCCAGCCGCGGCAGCAGGTTGTTCCGGCTGACGTCGAGCACCGTCGACGCGTTGCGCACCCGCAGGAGCTGCTGCGCGATCTCAGGCCGGAAGAGCAAACCCGTCTCAACCGCGTCGTCAAAGTCGAACGAGAGCGGCATCTCGAGCGGCGGCGTCGCAGGCGTGATAACCGTCGGCCCGGCCACCGGCATTTCCGGGTCGTTCATCAGGAACTTGAGCTGGTCGCTCAGGTTGACCGCGGCCGTCTCGGCACGGATGAGGCTGGCACGACGCTCCGAAATATCCCGATTCGCCTGGAGAATCTGGAAGGCCGTCGCGTCGAGGATCTCGCGCTTGGCGATCAGGTCGGCCGTGCGGATGGTGCGACGGAGAAGGTCGCGCTGGATCTCGACCTCTTGCCGGGCGGCGTAGAGCTGCCAATAGGTCTGCTCGACGGTGACGAGCACCTCTTCGAGCCGGTTGCGGAACTCCAGAATCGCGATCTGCCGGTCGTTGCTGGCGATCGTGATGCGGGCTCGGTTCACGTCACGGCCGAAGTCACGGAGCAGCGGCTGGGTGATCCGAAGCGTGAGCGAGCTCTCGAACGTGTCCTCCAACTGCGTCAGCCCACGGTTGAAGCTCGTGGGCGACTCGAGGAAGTTGATGTCGTATCGCAGCGACGCCTGACCGCCGGCGGGCAGGTTCTGCGTCAACGCGGTGCTGCTGGAATAGACGCGCTGGATGTCGCTGACGATGCTCGTCAGGTCGATCAGCTGGCCGGCGACCTGCTGTTCGGCGACGCGGCCTTCGAGGCGTTGCTGGAACGTCGGGTCGAACCGCGCGCGGGCTTCGATCTCGCGGGTCGCCTCGATCGCCGGGTCGTAGGCAGCGACGGTGACGTCGAAGTTGTTCATCGCCGCTCGCCGCACCACCTCCGACAGCGGCATCGGCACCAGCATCTCGTCCGACGGCAGCGACGTGTCAGGTCGCGTCGCGGGTTGGGTCGTCGGCTGGGTGGTCGGACGCGTGGCCGGGGCACTGATCTGCCCGAAGCCGGTGTCGACGACGGCTCCGCGTCGGACTTCCTGGCGGGTCACTTCCGAGCTCCGCAGGAAGCCGCGATCGTCCCGCGGCAGCTCGTCAGCGGGCTGGAGCGGACGGAACGTCGTGTTGCGTGCTGCCTCGATCTGCTTCTGTTGGAGCAGTGCCGGGTCGAACGGAGCCGGCTCTCTCGACTGACAACCCGCCACGATCGCACTGGCGACCAGTCCGGCGGCCAAGGCGAGCGACCTGCCGCCGCGACCTGGGGTGACGCGACGCGAAGGCACGGCGGTGGAGTTTCGGGGCATGAGCGGTCGTGCGGAGTGGCCGAGGATCGGCAGAGGCAGCCAGGACGGCCGCCGCGGCGGGGTCGCGATGATAAAGAGGGGCATCGGCAGGTCCAACCGACCCGGTCCAGCTTCGTCCTCGCGTCTGTCTTGAGACGCACGAGGGGCGTCCCGTGTTCCAGATGACCCAGAAGACGTCCCGCAACCCACCGTCCATTCCGCGCGCATTTCGCGAGTTAGCCGTCCGCGTCAGCGGGCGCTCCCGACCGGTCAAACGTGCCCGCTGACGCGGGCGGCTAACCACTGCAGCTACAGCAGACTCACGACTACCAGCACACCGAAGCTCAGAAGCACCGCGCCACCGATCAGGTCCGTCGCGATCCCGACCCCGCGTTGACGGTTCCCGGCTGAGGCGAGCGTGACGAGCGTCGACCACGTCACCACCCACGCCAGCGTCGCCACGAAGACGCCCGCGACCACCGCCACTGGCTCGTCGAGCCGGCCTTCGGAAGCATCCGACCGCAGGACCGCCGGGACGCCCGTCAGCCAGAACGCCGCCTGGTACGGGCTGGTCGAGCACAGGAGCAGCCCGGTCGCGTAGCCGGTCGCGGGCGAGGCTTTGGCGATGGTGGTCTCATCCGTCGACTTCGATCGCCCACGCAGGCCGACGATGCCCGATCGGATCGCGCCGTACCCAAGCCAAAGCAGCAGACACGCCCCGACGACAGCGACGACCGTTCGGAGCACCGGCACCGCATCGATCGCCGACAGCACGCCCGCCAGCATCGCCAGAGCCAGCACCACGTCGACCGTCACCGCGCCGAGTCCTACGGCGGCCCCGGCGAGCCAGCCGCCCTTGGGAATGCGCCGTGCGATTTCGATGTTCACGGGACCCGGCGGGGCGGCGGCACCGATGCCCAACAGCATGCCCGCCGCCAGCGACGGTCCGACTTCGGCAAGAGGCAGCAGCAGCGTCACGGACCCATGGTTGGCGTGCGGCCGGGCGGACGTGGCACGTCCTCCACGCCGTCTTCCGCCAGCTCTTCCAGCAGCGTGTCGATCAGCCGGCGGGCGTTGTCGAGGCGACGCTTGGCGATGCTGCGGCAAAGCGTGAAGTGAAACCCGTCCGCCAGCCTCGCCTGCCAGTAGCCGTACTCCTGGCGTCGGATGAAGCTGCGTGCGAGCTCGCCGGCACCGGTGCTCGTGCTGCCTTGCCGGGCGACGGCTGACAGCAGGCCGACGCTGCCGAAGTCGTCCAGGTTGGTCGCGTCGGCCAGCAGCTTGGCTTCCTCCAGCACGGGCGGACGCTGGGGCGTTTCGTGCAGCAGCCGGGCCGTGCGATCGAGCAGGTCGGCTGGCAGTTGCTCGCCGAGGTGGTCGACGAGCTGGTGCGTCGCCCCTTCGCAGCGGTCGCGCAGATTGACCAAGCCGCCGGGTCCGCCGACGGGTTGCGCCGGGTCGACGGTGCGCATCGGCAGCTGCAGAGCCCAGCAGGCGATCTCGAGGGCGTCGGCGTCGGGCTCGTTGTTGAGTCGGCCGGTGGCGCGCAGCTTGCCGGCGAGGGTGCTGGTACGTCGCCACAGACGTCGTGCGTCGTCGGCGAGGCGTCCGTCGCCGAGAAGGTCACGAAGCTGCCTGCGGACGTCGACGTCGAGTGGCATGAATCTCCCGTCCCTCCACGCAGACGCGATCACTGGCCGATGCAAGGATCGTCGCGCGGACGTCAAGATCCGCCCGCCGTTGCATGGCATCGGCGAGGGCCGCCTCCTTCGCACAGTCTCGCCGCAACACGCTGACCCGCAAGAGCCGATGTGCCGAATTCGACCGCTTTTCAACCGATTTTCCGCGCTCGCGGTCACATTGTCACTCGTCGCCGGGTGCTCGACCACGCCTGACAACGCCGGCAACGGACGCGCCACGCCGGCGGAGCCGCCTGCCGCCTTCGGTAAGGTCTACTTGACCAGCAACGCCTTACTCGACGACGCCACCGATCCGGCCGTCACGACCGCGGGCGACTTCCTGATCTACCGGGCCGTCGAGCCCGGTCAGACGTTCCCGCAGCTCTACGTCGTCGGCCTCATCTACGACGACGCGGGTCGCCCGGGCCTGCGCAGCACGCCGATCCGCGTCTCGCCCCAGGGCAGCCGCAACGCCACGCCCGCCTTTTCGCCCGACGGCCGGAGCCTCGTCTTCGCCAGCACGGCCGACGCGTCGATCGATCCTCTGGCCGACGACGCGCGGCCGGCGTTTGCGGTGCGGTACGAGCAGCTGGCCGACCTCTTCCGCGCCGACGACTGGCAGCGATCCGTCGCGGCAGGCGATCCGCGGGCGGGCGTCGACCTGGCCCGGCACCCGATCACCGACGGCGGCGGCTTCGACGGGGAGCCCGCCTTTTCGCCCGACGGCCGGTTCCTCGTCTTCTCCAGCGACCGCGCAGCCGAACGGGCGACGGGACGCAGCGACGTCGACCTCTATCTCGCCGAGGCCGACGGCACGGTCCTGGCACGCATCGTCGGCGAACCGGGTGCCGACGGTGCAGCCAGCTGGTCGCCTGACGGTTCGGCCATCGTCTTCGAGAGCGAACGCCGACGCCCCGGCAGCAGCGACCTGTACGTCCTTCGGCTCCGCCCGGAGCGCGAAGGCGGCCCACCCATGCCGCAGGGTCCGGCCCGTCGCATCACCACCGCCGCCGACGCCCGAACGCCGTTCTGGACCACGGACGGCCTGATCGTCTACTCGGCCGTCGCGGATCGCGGGACCGACGGTGCCCGAGAGCTACGCGTCGTCCGGCCCAACGGCAGAAACGACCGATCGCTCGGCATCGCAGGCGAGGCTCCCGTCGTCACGAGCGACGGCCGACTGCTGATCGCCGCCGATCGGGTCGGCACGGGCCGGCAGGTCTTTGCGGTGCCATTTGATGACGGCCGCGTGGTCCGGTAAGGGCGTGCGAGATCGCTCGTCGGTCCCGACAATTCGATCTAACGGTGTGCGCCATCGGAAGGACCACGCCTGAACAACGCCCGCGTCGACCTGGTCCTGCGTCAGCTCGACTCGCTCCCGGCCCTCCCGGCCGTGGCGGCGAAGTTGCTGGCGCTCACGAGCGACGAGTCCGGCGGCGACGCCGCGAAGATTGGTGAGCTCGTCGCCGGCGATCCGGCCATTGCAGCACGTGTCCTGCAGGTCGCCCGCCGTGCCGAAGCTGCCGGTCGCGACATCGACACGCTCCAGCAGGCCGTCGTCCGCCTCGGCAATCGCGGCGTGCGCGACTCGGTTCTGGCCGTTGGCGTGGCCAAAGTCCTCGACCGCGACGGCGTCGACGACGACGGTGCCTTTGGTGCGGCCGGCGGATTCTGGCGTCACAGCGTGGCCGTTGCGTGCTGCAGCGAGTTCCTGGCCCAGCGACTCAAGGACGTCCCGACGGGTGACGCGTTCTGCTGCGGGCTGCTGCACGACCTGGGCAAGCTCGCGCTCCACTCGACGCTACCCAAGGCCTACGACCGCATCGTCCGCGCGGCGCGCACCATGCGGTGCGACATCGCCGAGGTCGAGCGTCAGGTCGTCGGCATCGACCACCACATCGCCGGTGCCCGATTGGCCAAGCGCTGGAACCTGCCGCCGACGGTGTGCGACGCGATCGCGCTCCACCACGCCCGTCCCGAGCCCGGCGACCCGCCGGAGCGGCGGATGGTTTACCTCATCCACCTCGCCGACCAGATCACGCGGCAGCTGCATCTCGGCTTCAGCGGCAACTACACCTTCGGCACGCCGCAGGACGCGCTGCTGCGAGCACTGGGTCTCAAGCCGGCCGACGCCTCGGCGGCGATTCGGGTGCTGGTTCAGCTGACGCAGGAGCGGGCGTCGGCACTCGGGCTCGACGACGCGTCGGCTGACGCGATGTACCGCGACGGCATCGCCTCGGCCAACGACATCTGGCGGTCGGCCCACGACGATGTCGCTCGCCTGCGACGCGAGGCCATCGAAAACGCACAGAATGCGGAGCTCAACGAAGACCGCGAGCGCGAGCTGGCCGCACGTGCGGACGCCTTCGCATCGATGTCGTCGCTGTCGGACGAACTCGCCGCCGACGCCACGCCGCGCGACGTCATGCTCGGCATTGCCGAGACGGCCGGCACCGCGCTCAAGCTCGGCCCGGACGCGGCGGTCTTAGTCGCGGGCTACTTTCGAGATCACGAGGAGGCCGATGTCGCCGAGTTCGTCCTCTGCACGCCCACCGGCGGGCTCATCCGCGGCGACTGCGTCACCGGCGGGCCGGAAGATGGCGGCGCACCGAAGTGGACGGCGGGCGTGCTGGGTGGAGAAGTCTCGGGCATCGTCGCGACCGGTGGATCGCTGGAAACGGGCTTCGTCGCCTGGACCGGACAGGCCGATGCGACGGGATCGGAAACGCTCGGGTCGCTGCGTGTCGGCTGGAATCTGGCGATGAACCTTGCCGGCGCTCGCGAGAAGTCACGTCTGCTGGAGCAGCGTCTGGCTGAGGAAGCGCGTCAGGCCAAAGCCGCTCGCGAGCAGATCGCCCACGACCGCGCCTTGGTCGCCGTCGCCGAACTCGCCGCCGGTGCGGCCCACGAGATGAACAACCCGCTCATGGTCATCAGCGGACGCAGCCAGTTGCTCTACAACAACCTGCACGAGGTCCGCATGAAGCAGGCGGCCCTGGCGATCCATCACAACGCGGGTCGCATGAGCGAGATGATCGAAGAGCTCATGCGCTACGCGCGGCCGCCCGAGGCGGAGGTCGAGAAGGTCAAGGTGCGGAAGGTCGTCGACGAAGCGATCAAGCTCGTCGGCGCAACCTTGGACGAGGACGATCGCAAGGCGATCAACGAGATGAACATCGACGTGCCCGACTCACTGCCGCTGGTCGGCGTCGACGTGCGCCGCTGGGCCAGGGCGATCTCGGCCACCGTCGAGAACGCCGCCCAAAGCCTGCCGAGTGGTGGCGGGGCGATCGACGTTTCGGCCCGGCCGAATCTGACCGGTGACGGCGTCGTCCTAACGATCCGCGACAACGGCTGCGGCATGGACGAGGCGACGCTGCAGCGGGCGTGCGACCCGTTCTTCAGCAAACGCCCAGCTGGCCGAGGCCGCGGCATGGGCCTGGCCGCTGCCCTCCGCCTCGTCGAAACCGGCGGCGGGACGCTGTCGCTCGACAGCCGCCAGGGCGAAGGCACTCGCGCCGTCTTCACGCTTCCGGTCGCCATGCCCGCCCAACGTCGCAAGTCGGCGTGATCGAACGCGGCGCTGCGAAGAACAGGCTACGACTCCGCGACAAGCACACAGTTAGCCGCCCGCGTCAGCGGGTGCTTGCGTTCGATCAGACGCGCCCGCTGACGCGGGCGGCTACGTATTCGCTCTGGAAGTCTGGCAACAGAACCGTGTCCCGCGTCACACCAGTTCCGCGACGAGTCCGTCGCTCATGGTGGTCGGGGACGCCAGCTGGTCGAACCGGCTGGTCGCGTCGCGATAGAGGACCGCGACGAGCGTGTCGTCCTCCGGCGGGCCGTTGCGGTAGAGGGCGACGCGGTGGAGCATCGCGTGGGGCCAGCGGTCGACCTCTTGCTCTTCCCGGACCGCGGATGCCGCAATCTCGCTCACACCGTCCATGCGGAGCATGTCACCGTCGATGTTCCGAGCCTCGGCCGCGCCGTCGGTGTAGAGCACCAAGGCGTCGCCGTCATCGAAGGCGTGGCTTTCCAGCGGCGCCTCGTAGGCGTCAGGCGGCAGAACGCCCAGCATCATCGCACGGCTGCCGACACGCGACGTCTCGCGATCGTCGGCGTGGCAGAGGAAAGCGTCCGGATGACCGGCTCCGCACACCTGCAGCGGCTTGTCAAGCGACAGGTCGACCCGCACCGCAAACCCGGTCACAAAAGCGCGGTGTCGGGCCAACGTGAGGAAGGCGTAGCGGTTCAGAAGCCGCATCAGACGATCAGGAGGGACATCGGGTTGCTCGGCGAAGATGCGTTCGAGCTCGCCGACGAGCCGATTGACCGTGAGCGCCGCCGCAATCCCGTGGCCGGCGACATCGAGGACGACGACGCTGACGGGCTCGTCCGGGTTGGTCGGATTGGGCTTCCGCGGATGGACGAAGACCAGGTCGCCGCCGATCTCACGAGCCGGCTCGTACGCGTAGCCGAATCGGATCTGGCCGAGCGTTCGCGGCTTCGGCAGGACGCTGTCGTGCACGCGTCGCGCTCCGGAGAGTTCCTGCTCCATCTGGCGGTACTGCTCGCTGACGAACCGGAGGCGGTACTTCTCGCGAAACGCACTGTGCCGCCACCAGCACCAGCCGATGCCGGGCAAAATCGTCAGCGGATAGAAGACGATGGCCCCGAGCAGGTAACCGAGGCCGCCCCAGCCGAGGATCAGGTCGACCACGACGATCGCAAACGCACCCGCCAAAAGGACCCGCCCCGGCCGCCACGCTTCTCGCGGCGTCCACGGCAGAAAGAGGCACGCCAGCAAGTGCGTGATGAGCAGGCTTCCGCTGACGATGACGATCGACAGGATCGACCTCAACACCCGCGACGCCGTCGTGCCCTGAGGCACCAGCGGCGCTGGTGCGCTGGCGACCGCGTCTTCAGCGGCTGTCGCGCCGGGCGGATCAGGAACGGACGCGACGGGTTCGGCCGGCTCGGCCTCCGTCGTGGCTGGATCACCGCCTGCCGGTGCGTCGGTTGCCGTCGCAGGCTGGGTGGTGGGCGAATCGTCGTCGTCGGCAGTTCGGCGAACGCTGCCACCGATCGAGGCACCCTGCTCGAAGCCAGCCTGGAACGACGCCGATCCGCCCGGATTGCGGACCGTCAACTCCCCAACGGCCCGGCCCGTCACGAGGCTCAACAGACCGCTGCCAACGATGAGCCAGAACGCGATGTGGTACACGAGTCGCTCTGCCCGAACTCGCCTGCGGACGTACCAGAATGCGATCGCAAAGGCCGTGAACGACACGACGAAGTTAATCAGGTTCAGCACTTCTGCGAGGCGTCCGAGCCCTTCGCTCATCAACAGACTGATGACGGACAATGGCGAATAGAGGATCGAAACGCCCAGAATCGTGCCAGTGTACCAGAGGAATCGGCGACGCAGCAGTGTCGCGCGCTCCGTCTCCAGCCCGTGCTCGTACCGCGTCGTGACCAGCGACGACTCGTACGCCAGCGTCGGGCTCTGACGCGAGGCGTCGCCGTTGGCGCGGTGGTTGGTCGCAGGTGCGCGAGAGCGGGCCATGTCCGTTGGTGTCCCTGAAACCGCCCAGGGCCGGTCGATGCACCATAGCAGTTCGCTGCCGCTGCTGGGTCGCATGGAGCAGCAGCTTTTGTCCGGCGAGAACGAACTGAAAACGAGTCAAGCCGCCTTGGCGGGCTCGTCGTGCCTGCTGACCTCTTCGGCCGCATCGAAGACGGCATCAATCTCGTCGCCCAGCACCTTCGCGTCGGCCTCTTCGGGCAGCAGGTCCAACGCAGAC
Organism: Planctomycetota bacterium; assembly: GCA_038746835.1. NCBI lineage: Bacteria > Pseudomonadati > Planctomycetota > Planctomycetota bacterium. The sequence continues at coordinate 23,779 of JBCDKH010000012.1, forward strand.
GACGCCGCTGCCGATAGACGCGGATCGTCCGTCGCAAGGCCGTCGGCCATCAGCCGCATGATCGCCACGCGGATCAGCGCAAGTTCGTGCGACGCGACGCCCAACACGCCGTCACCCGCTGACGCCTCGGCCGCGGAGATCGTCTTGCGCAGGTCCGACAGCCCGGCGTCGATCCGCTGATCGCGACGATCGTCCGACGCATCATCGGCCTCGTGGATCCGGGCGGTCAGGTCGGCGGCGTTGTCGGGGTCGGCCCGGTCTTCGCGGGCGAGGTTGCGGAAAAACACCCGACGACGGCCGCCGAACTCCTTGGCCACGACGTAGGCCGACATCTGATCCGCATCGAACCCGCCGCCCGTGCGATGCTTGCCAAGCGCCACGTGCAACGCCGACTGTGCCTCGGCCAACAGCTGCACGTGATCCGCTGCGGGCAGTCGCTCGGCAGACGGCTTGTTGTCGGCGTCGGCGTCGTCCTCGACCGGCTCGAGCGCCGGAATGTCCACCGGCCCGACCAGCTCCGCCGCCTCCGCAAGAGCCTCGTAACACCGGGCGACACGCTCCATCGTCGGCTCGTCCCGCTGACGCGACTGCTGGGCGTTGCACATCCACAGGTAGCAGTCGGGCAGCTCACGACCCGCCGCCAGGACCACGTCGTCGACCGGCCGGACGCCCTCGCGTGCCACCGCCTCACGAACGACCTGCCACCGCGCCGCCAGCGCCTTCAAGCGACACCGCTTGGCCACGAGTTCTGCGTCGAAAAACTCGTTGAACGACCGCGCACTCCGGACCGGCTCTCGAACCTCCGGTGCTTCTCGCGGCGGCGGCTCGGACAGCGATCGTGCACCGTCCAGACCCAACACCCGCGACAGCGACGCGGCAAACTCGGCGTCGTGCTTGACGCGCTGCCGAATCGCAGCCGTCACGCCAGACAACACCCGCTGCATGTCACGCGACTCCTCCTGCATGGCTCAAGGGTATGCGATCGTCAAATCCGTCATCCTGAGCGAGTGCAGCGAGTCGAAGGACCTCGCCCGGGCCGGCAAAGGAAGCGCTGCGAGGTCCCTCGACTCCGCTTCGCTCCGCTCGGGATGACGGAATGTGTCGGAGTGGCATCACCTACGCCGCGTCGCGGGCGGCGGCTTTGCGGGCGAGGATGCGCTTGGCCTCGCCGACGAGATGGAAGCTGCCGGTGATGACCAGCAGGTCGTCGTCTGTCAACGCACCGCGGGCCAGTCGCAAGGCGTCCTGCAGCGAACCGGCCGTCTGGCTCATCCGGCCGAAAGCATCGTGGTAGACCTTCTGCAGTTCGCGCGGGTTGGCCGAACGCGGCGAGTCGATCGGGCAGAAGATCACCTTGTCCGCCCCGGCCATGAGCTTGTCGAGCATGGCGTCGGTGTCCTTGTCGGCCGCACAGCCGAAGATGACGACGCTCGCGTCGTATGTGAAGTGCTGCCCGACGGCGCGGAACAACGCGTCGATGCCCGCCGCGTTGTGGGCGGCGTCGGCAATGACGGTCGGCTCGTCGCGAATGACTTCGAGTCGGCCGTCGAAGGTCAGGCCGTCCAAACCCTTCGCACAGGCTTCGCTCGTGATGCCCTCGACGCCGCGGAGGGCCAACTCATCCATCGCGGTGAGCGCCAACCCACAGTTGACTGCCTGGTGCTCGCCCAGCAGCGGCACGGCGAGGTGGTCGAACAGCAGCCGATCCGTCTCGAAGCCGATGCGGTTGTTCCGCCCGAGCATGCGGCTGGCCTCGAAGCGCCATGTGAACTCGACGTCCTCGCCCAGCACGCGGAGGTGAGTCTTGCGCTCTTTGGCCACGTCCTGCAGCACGGCCAGCGTGACCTCGTCCGGCTGGAGGCACGTGATGGCCGTCACGCCGGGCTTGATGATACCGGCCTTCTCGCGGGCGATGTGCGACAACGTCGGGCCCAGCTGCTGCGTGTGGTCGAGGCTGAGCGGCGTGATGACACTGACGAGGGGCGTGAGCACGTTGGTGCTGTCGAGCCGGCCACCCAGGCCGACTTCGACGACCATGATGTCCAGCTCCTGCTCAGCGAAGTGGACGAAGGCGGCGGCAGTGAGCGCGTCGAAATAGGTCGGCGTGACCTTCGCCGCCTTGGCCGCTTTGGCGACCTTTTCGATGCACGCGTCGAAGTCGCTCGGCGAGATCATCTCGCCCTGCGGCAGGGCTTTGGCGTCGGCGGTCGGTTCGAGGACGCGGATTCGCTCGCGGACGTCGACGAGGTGAGGCGACGTGTAGAGCCCGGTTCGATGCCCGCAGGCTCGCAGCATCGCGGCCGTCATGGCACAGGTGCTGCCCTTGCCCTTGGTGCCCGCGACGTGGACGGCCGGGACGCTCTGATGTGGGTTGCCGAGTTTGTCGCAGAGCGCTTCGATGCGTTCGAGTCCGAAGTGCGGCGTCTGGCCGTCAGGCTTGGTCGGCCGCTGCTCGAAATTGGCCAGCGACGAGAGCCACGCAGCTGCGTCGAACGACGCGGAGCGCTTGCGTGAAGATGCCGACGAACGGGTGGCCATGAGCGGGTCACGTTAGGAGCGCTCCGGATTCTGCAGCTGCTGATGGTGCTGAGACAAGGTGGCACCGCATACCCTCACGGCCCGCACGATCATGCCAGCGACCGCCTCCGAGATCGAAAGCGTCGCCTTCGTCAGCCTCGGCTGCGCGAAGAATTTGGTCGATTCGGAGCGCATGTTGGGCCTTTTGGCGGCCGATGGGATTGCCGTCACGCCTGATCACGACGAGGCCGATGCGATCGTCATCAACACTTGCGGCTTCCTGGAGGCCAGCAAGACCGAATCGATGGCCGAGATCAACGCGGCGATCGATTTGAAAGAGGCGGGCAAGGTCAAGCGCGTGGTGGTCGCGGGATGTTTGGTGCAGCGGCACAAGACCAAGCTGCTGGCCGACGCGCCGGGCATCGACAAGCTGGTGGGTGTCTTCGACCGCGACCACATCGTCCAGGCCGTCCGCGGCGAGCGAAACGGCGATGATGATCACTACCTCGGCAAGTACCACGCCGTGACGCGATCGGGCTCGGCGACGACGAGCAGCGTCGCATCGACGCCGGCAGAGGCCATCCTGAACAAGCAAGCCGCCGGCAAGCGTGGCATGCGCCTGCCGACGTTCGAGGACGATCGGGCCCGGCTCCGACTCACGCCGCGGCACTTCGCGTACCTGCGGATGAGCGAGGGCTGCAACCAGGGCTGCGGCTTCTGCACGATCCCCAGCATCCGCGGCCCGATGCGGAGCAAGCCGGTCGACCACATTTTGGCTGAAGGTCAGGAACTCGCCGCCGACGGGGCGGTAGAGCTTTTGCTGATCGGGCAGGACACGACCAGCTATGGCACCGACATCGGTTGGTTCGGCCAGGGCAAAGGGCTCGCCGGTCTCCTCAAAACCCTCGACCGCGACCTGCCGGCCGACGTGGCGTGGGTCAGGCTGATGTACGCCTACCCGTCGTGTTTCACCGACGAGATGATCGACGCGCTCGCCTCATGTCGGCGGATCGTGCCGTACGTCGACATGCCGCTTCAGCACATCAACACCGACGTGCTGGCTCGCATGCGCCGCAAGGTCGACCGTGAGCTGACGACCACGCTCGTCGACAAGCTGCACGACCGCGTTCCGGGGCTGGCTTTGCGGACGACCTTCATCACCGGCACCCCCGGCGAAACCGAGGCCGAGCACCAGGAACTCGTCGACTGGATCGCCGAGGGGCACTTCGAGCACGTGGGCGTCTTCGAGTACTCCCCCGAGCCCGGCACCCCGATGGGCCGCATGGATGGGCAAATCGGCGCCGAGACGAAGACGTGTCGCTACGGGGAACTGATGGAAGCCCAGCAGCGGGTTGTCTTCGAGCGCAATGCATCACGCGTCGGTCAGACGGTCGAGGTCATCATCGACGCCTCCCAGGGACAAGCCGACGACGGGACGCTGGTCTACGCCGGTCGAACGACCGGTCAGGCTCCGGACATCGACAGCGTCACCTACGTCGCGAGCAAGGACGAACTGCACGCGGGTCAGATCGTCGACGTGACGATTTCGGACTACCAGCACTATGACTTGGTTGGGGAGCCGAAGCGGTCAACGGCGCGGGGGCTTCCGGTGCTGGCAAAGTCACTTTAGTGACTTTGACGTGCGTGTCTCGGATAAGGAACCCCCGGTGAGAAACGCATCAAGCTCAAACGCACGCTTCACAGCGCGATCGATGTCGACGTTCACACGCGTGTGGAGATAGTCACACCCGTTACGAACCAGTCCGTGTCGCGCTCCTTGCGTGAGCGTGTAGCGGTAAGCGTTGCGACACTGTTTCTCGTTACGAATGCAACCGTCAAAGTATCCTTGACCAACACCATCTCCTCTCCAGAATTCTTTCCTGCGTTCGGGAAGGAGATCGTTGACGAGCTTCGCGACACTCCCGTGCAACTTTCGCATCATGGGACCGAGCTCTCGACCCACCCGCAAGAACCCGATCGTGTGGTAGTGGTTGCTCAGCAGCGATGTCACGAAGGGAATGAAATCGTGCTGTCCGGTGTACTTGTCAAATCGATCCCAGAAAATCGATTTGGCTTCTTCAGATGAAAATGCAGGAAATCCTGATCTCGTCTTCGCAGTGATGAAATAAACCTGCCGGTCAAGGTACCAGTGCTCGAACTTGTGCTTTCCTTTGTAGTACTCGGGCATGCCAGGAACGCTCTTGTCGATCGATGGCACGGAGCAAGAGTAGCGATTTCCATCCAGTTTCCAAAGTCACTAAAGTGACATTGCCTCCATGTCCCCCGCACCGCGCGAGCTCGACTTCCGCTTCCCACCGGAGTGGGCGCTCCACGACGCGACGTGGATGAGCTTCCCGCGCCCGGACGGACAGAGCTTTCCCGGTCGCTACGACCGAGTCCTTCCGAACCTCACGAACGTGATCCGGACGATCGCGCGATTCGAGACGGTGCGGATCAACGTCCCGGACAGAACTTGGGCACAGAAAGTCCGCGACCTCGTCGGAAGCGTCGACGTCGAGACGATCGAGATCCCGACGAATGAGCCGTGGTGCCGAGACCACGGGCCTGCGTTCGTGGTGGACGACGAAGGGGAGCTTGCCGTCGCGAACTGGCGCTACAACGCGTGGGGCGGGAAGTATCCGCCATGGGAGGACGACGACGCGGTACCGAAACGCATCGCAGAACACCTCGGCCTGCGGCTCTTTGAGCCGGGCATCGTCATGGAAGGCGGAGCGGTCGACTTCGACGGCCGAGGCTCAATCCTCACCACACGCGACTGCCTCCTCAACCCCAACCGCAACGGGAACCTCAACATCTACGACGTCGAAGGCTACCTCCTCGACTTCTACGGTCAGGAACGCGTTCACTGGCTCACCGGCGGCATCGCGGGAGACGACACCGACGGGCACGTCGACGACCTCGCTCGCTTCATTGATCCGAACACCATCGTCGTCGGCGTCGAGGACAACCCGTCCGACGTGAACCACGCCGCGACCACCTCGGCCTACGAACAGTGCCGACAGCTCGGGTACGACGTCGTCCAACTTCCCATGCCCGGCCCGGTCGAGATCGAAGGCGAACGCATGCCCGCGACCTACGTCAATTTCAGCTTCGTCAACGGCGGGCTCGTCGTCCCGACGTACGGGCACGACAACGACGACCGCTGCCTCGCGATCCTGCGGGAACGCCTGCCGGGTCGAGAGGTCGTGGGCGTCGATTGCTCCGAGCTGATCTGGGGACTCGGGGCGGTGCACTGCCTGACGCAGCAGCAGCCGAGGCCGGAAAGCTGGAAGGAGCAAGCTTGAAGCTTGAAGGCCAGAAGGTGCTCGGGCACGGGATCGATCTCGTCGAGGTCGAGGCGATTGCGTCGCTGCTGGAGCGGCATGCGGAGCGGTTCTGCGAGCGTTGCTTCACGCCGGACGAGGTCGCCTATTGCCGGCGCAGCCAGAAGCGGGCGGCGGAGCATTTTGCTGTTCGGTTCGCGGCGAAGGAGGCCGTGTTCAAGGCGCTGGGCACCGGGCGTCGGCATGGGATGGCGTGGACGGACGTCGCGGTCCATCGGTTGCCGACGGGCGAGCCGAAGATCGTGTTGACAGGCGTTGCTGCGGAGTTTGCGGCAGAGCGTGGGATTGCGTCGTGGTCGGTGTCGTTGTCGCACACGCATCGGACAGCTGCTGCGAGTGTCGTGGCGCTGGGATGAGTTCTTCCAGACCCGGGGCGACGCTGCGCTCTGCCCGACGGCTTCGATTGCTAGCGTGGATCGTGGACGACGACGCGTTCGACGTGTTGCTGACGAGTGACCTGGCTCTCGAGGTGCGCGAGACGTTCGAGGAAATGATCGGATTCGGCGCGACGCCCGTCGCCGCGACGCAGGAGACGGTCAGCCGCTTCGGGGAGTTGTTGAGTGACGACGAGCACGGGCCGCTGGTGCTGGTCGTACTGGCGGTGCTGCAGCTGCGTCACGGGATGATCTTCTCCAGCATCCGCGACGCCGCTGTCACCGCCATCGACACCGGCTCGGCCATGCGGCTCGCCTCGGGCGAAGGACGCGGCGAGGTGCACCTCGCGCTCGACGAACTGCGTCAGGTGCTCGAAGAAATCGACGTCGAGGACGATGAAGACGACGACGAGGACTGAGGCGTCCCAAACCGCACGCCGCGGAAAGAGCGAGCGACGTCGCGGCGAAGCAGGTACTTCAGCGACAGAATCAGCAGCCCGACTGCAATCGCGATCGGGACGAGCGTCCAGACGAAGAACGCCCCCAGAGCAGAGCCGCGTGGTGCGTCGACGGGCACGCTCTCGAACAGATCCGTCAGCCCGCCGGTGAGCCGATACCCGATGGCGGCGGTGATGTAGACCAGCGTCATCAGGCAGAACGCGATCATGATCCCGCGGCCCGGCCGAACGCGGATGAACCCCAGCAAGCCCCCGGCCACGCCAGTCGTGCCAATGAAGAAGAACACGACCACCGCCGCCGCGTCGACCGGGCGCACCGGCGGCGGGGCGGGACGATCGTCCGGGTCCATCGCCGCCACGTCTTCGGGCATCGGCGGATTTGCCAGGTTCACCGCCGTCAGCGGACTGCAGATCATCATGAGGAAGCCGAGGATCAACGTGGCCGCACTCACCACCGGCACGTACACGTCGGCGGGTCGCTGCAGTGGGGCATCGTCGATCACGCCAGAGTTTTAGGTCACGACGACTGCTGCTTGTGCCACTTGTCGACAGCCTGGTGGACGACCTCGAAGAGCGTCGGGTGAACGAACACCGCGTCCAGGATCGACGCCAGCGGCTTGTCCAGGTGCATGAGCATGATGAACGCGTGGATCAGCTCGCCCGCTTGCGGCCCGACGATGCAGGCGCCCAGCAACTTGCCGTTGGGATCGTCCGGGTCGAGGACGAGCTTCACCTGGCCGACGCCCTCGCCGGTGACGCGGGCTCGGTCGTTGGCCTTCATTGGGACGGTGATGATCGTGGCACCGGGTGCGTCCTTTTCCGACTTGCCGACGCGGCCGAGCTCGGGATCGGTGAAGACGGCCCAGGGCACGAGGCGTTGGGAGCGGTCGGCACTGCCGCCGGGGTCGCGCTCTTCGCGGAGGTGGCCGAGGAGGATGTGGTGGTCGTCGTGCGCAGTGTGCGTGAAGGCCGGCCCGCCGCGGGCGTCGCCGCAGACGTAAAGGTTGTCGACGCCCGCGACCCGCCCGACGTCGTCGGTCTCGATCGCGCCGCGCTCGCCCGTCTCGACGCCGATCTGCTCGAGGCCGAGGTCGCTCGTGTTCGGGTGCCTGCCCGTCGCGGCGAAGATCGTGTCGCACGACACCGGATCGCCGTGGTCGAATTGCACACGCCACCCGTCGCCGTCCGGCTCGACTTTGGTCGTCTTCCGGCCGAAGAGAAATCGCACGCCTTCGCCTTCGAGGGCTTCGACGATGAGCCCTGCCATGTCGTCGTCTTCGTGCCGAAGGATGCGATCGCTGTGCTGGACGAGTGTCACCTCATGGCCCATTCGTTGGTAGAACTGGGCCATTTCCACGCCGATGTACCCGCCGCCGAGCATGACGAGTCGCCGGCCGACGTCGTCGCGGTCGAGCCAGCTTTCGCTCGTGATCGGGTTCGCCTCGGCCAGGCCTTCGACGTCCGGCAGGGCGGTTCGGCTGCCGGGGTCGAGGACGACGCGCCCAGCCGTGACACGCTCGTCGCCGACGGTCACGATGAAGCCGTCGCCATGCCGATCGGCAAGCCGCGCGTGGCCTTGGTACAGCTGCACGCCGCTCGTCTCGAAGCTCTTGCGGATGTGGTGTCGGGCCTTCTCGGTCCAGACGCGGGCGCGGGCCAGCACGTCCGTCAGCACCGGCCGAACCTCGCCGACCTCGACGCCCCAGTCTTGGCCGTTGCGTGCGAGGTGGGCGACGCGGGCCGAGGCGTGGACGGCCTTGCTCGGCATGCAGCCGAAGTTGACGCACGACCCGCCGAAGTGCTCCTTCTCCGCGAGCCCGACGCGATGCCCGTCGCCGCACAGCTTCGGCGCCAGCGGCACGTTCGTCTGCCCGGCTCCTACGAGGAAGACGTCGAAGTCGAATTCGCTCACGCGTCGAGCGTACGAAAGTCACTCGACGCGCGACTGCGGGATGCAATCCCGCAGCTACCTCTTGCATCGAACGTCGTTCGGTTAACGCGGGTAGCTGCGGGGCTACGGCCCGCAGCCCGATTCGATGGCTTACGACGTCGCGGTCGGGGCGAGGCCCATCGTGCGACGCCACGTTGAGAGCTGCCCGAGGTGCAGCGATTCGTGACGCACCACGAGGTACGCCAGGCACGACCCGACCAGCGGGAACCGCTCGCGGAAACGAACGATCGGCATCTCACGCGACAGGATCGCTTCCGATGTCTCGCCCAGCGCCGCTGTCACGTCGGCATGGCCCGACGTGAATGACTCGACCAGCTCCGTCATCGACGGGTACGCGTCGGCATCGAGCAACACCTGCGACTTGCGGCCGTACGGATGATCGATCGGGTCTTCCGGCGTCTTGCCACGCAGCAGCCCGGCGATCAGCGGGTGATACGCGTTCAGGTGGGCCAGGATCCAGCCCGGATGGTTGACGGGCCTCGCGAACGTGCCGGGCGGCTGGGCCACCTTGTGCGACTCGTCGAGCCCTTCGACGAGGGCGGCGGCGTAGTCGCCGTTGAGCTTCCAGTTCTGCCGCGTCGGTGCGAGGACGAGGTCATCGATCATGCTCATGCCGCGACGGTAGCGGGGCGTCTCGTGCACCGACTGCGGGCCGTAGCCCCGCAGCTACCGTTTCCTTCGGACTCGTCAAAGCAATCGAAGGTAGCCGCGGGATTGCGTCCCGCAGTCCGGTCTGCCAGAGCTTCCATCGCTCAACCCATGCTCGTACCTTGCGGCCCATGTCCGACGAGGCGACTACGTACCACTCGAACGCGGAGGAACGCGCCAACGTCGCAACGCATGGCGTCGGTGCGGTCTTCGCCCTGGTCGGACTCGTGGCAGCCGCGTTCGCCACGCTGGGCGATGGCACGCTGCGGCTGGTCACCGTCGTCGTCTTCTGCTCGACGATGCTGCTGACGTACGTCGCCAGCACAGGCTTTCACCTGGCCGTCGGCCGGGCGGTGAAGCAGCGGTGGCGGCTGCTGGACCACGCGTCGATCTACCTGCTCATCGCCGGGACGTACACGCCGATCATGCTCGTCGCGGTCGGCGGGGCGTGGGGTTGGTCGATCACCGCGGCGATCTGGACGATGGCCGCGGCGGGCGTGGTCATGAAGGTCGCGCTCGTCGGCAAGTACGACCAGTTCGAGAAGCTCGACACCGGCCTGTACGTCGCGATGGGCTGGACCTGCGTCGTCGCCATCGTCCCGATTTGGAACGCGCTGTCGCCAGTCGGCATGACGCTGCTCGTCCTCGGCGGTGCGGCCTACACCGCGGGCGTGCCGTTCTTCCTCTGGGAGAAGCTGCGCCACAACCACGCCATCTGGCACGTCTTCGTCCTCGCCGGCAGCGCCGCGCACTTCGGGGCGGTGTGGACGGATGTCGTCGCACGCTGACGCCTTCCCTCCGTCATCCTGAGCGAGCGCAGCGAGTCGAAGGACCTCGTTTGGTCGTCGTCACAGAGCCACTGCGAGGTCCCTCGGCTGCGCTCGGGATGACGGACATGTCAGGCAACAGCAACGAAGCGACCAATCACGCTGTGATCATGTGCACATCGCGCTGCGGGAACGGGATGTTGATGCCGGCGGCGTCGAACTTCTGTTTGACGGTCTTGTGGAAGTCCCAGTAGACGCCCCAGTAATCCTCGGTCTTGACCCACGGGCGGCAAATGACGTCGACGGCGGAGTCGCCGTGGCCGGTCACCTTGATGACGGGCGCCGGGTCATCGAGCACCTGTTCGTGCTCGCTGCACACCTGGGCGAGCGTCTCCATCACCTTGTCCAGATCGTCGCCGTACCCGACGCCGAAGGTCATGTCGACGCGTCGTGTCGGGAGGCCCGTGATGTTGGTGATGGTGTCGCCCCAGATGCTGTTGTTGGGGGCGACAATCTTCTGGTTGTCGGGCGTGATGACTGTCGTGGAGACGAGGCTCATCGCGTCGACCTTGCCCGTTACGCCGCCCGCGTTGATGACGTCGCCGACGTCGTAGGGGCGGTAGAGCAGGATCAGGATGCCGCTGGCAAAGTTGCTGAGCGTCCCCTGCAACGCCAGGCCGACCACCAGGCCGGCCGCACCGATCGCGGCGACCAGCGGCGCGATGTTCACGCCCAGGAAGCTGAGTGCGACCACAAAGCCCACCACCATGACGATCTTGCGAACCAGCCCGGCCAGGAAGTCCTTGAGCAGTTGGCTCGCCCCCTTCACACCGCCGAGGGCCTTGCGGACGATGCCGCTGAGGATCTTGGCGACGAACCACGCCAGAATCAGGATGACCAGGAAGTAGAGGATCGCCAGACCGATCGCGATCCCGCCATTTGGGTTGAGCAGCCATGCCTTGATCGCCGGCCAAAGTGCTTCGAAGTCAAATGGGTCGAAGTCGGTCGCCGTCACCGCGTCGAGGTAAGCGAGACGGTCACTCGGATCGCCTCCCTTGGCTTCGAGCGCGGCCAGGACGTCGCCGAGCCGATCGCCGACCTGATCGCGAGCGAACGTGCGCTGGGTTGCCTCCTCGACAAGTAGCATCTTCACGTCGCCGGTCGCGTCCAGCGACGCCAGACGCAGCTCGGCCACCTCGCGGGTCAGCTGTTCGAGTCGTCCCTTCCACGCCTCGGCGACCGCGTCGAGCTCTTCGGCGTCGAGCGGCTTGAGCATCAGCAGAAACGCGTCCGGATCGACATCCGCCGGCACGTCCGTCGCATCCGGCAGCTCGGTGACGGTAAGGCCGGAAGCCGTTTCCTCAACGGCTGGAGCCTGCTCGTCGGCGGTCGCGGGCTCCTGGGACAAGGCGGGCGTCGCGAGCGTCAGCGCGACGGCAACGGCAAGAAGTCGGAAAAGGGACATGCCCAGCTTATCGGGCGACCTGAAGCCAGGCCGATAGATTTCTACGTGTGTGGCTTCGCCGGCGTTGTCTCCTTCGGCCCTGGAGAACAGCGTCCGCTCGCCGACGCCACGCTCGCACGCGACCTGCTCGACGGCCTTGCCCACCGCGGCCCGGACGGCGAGGGCACGTGGCGCTGCGATCACGAAGCCGACCAGCCGGCGGCGCTGCTGGTCCACCGACGCCTGGCCGTCCTCGACCCGAGGCCACGCAGCGGGCAGCCCTTCACCTCGGCCGACGGCCGGCTATCGCTGGTCTACAACGGCGAGCTGTTCAACTTCCGCGACCTTCGCAACGAGCTTCAGCGCGACTGGCAGACCGACGGCGACACCGAAGTCCTGCTGGCGGCATATGAGCGGTGGGGCGAGGCGTGCGTCGATCGGTTCGACGGCATGTTCGCCTTCGCGATCCTCGACCGGCAGGAGCCTGGCGGGCGACTGGTGCTAGCGCGCGATCCTGTCGGCGAGAAGCCGCTGTACGTCACGCGGGAGCATATTGGCAGCGTCGCCTTCGCCAGCGAGCTGCGACCGCTGCGACGGGCAGTGCGTCGCCTCGGACTCGGCGGGCTCGGGCTCGACGTCGACGCGCTCCGCGACTACCTCGCCTGGGGCTACGTGCCCGACGGCCGGACCATCCACGCGGGCATCGAGAGCCTCCTTCCCGGAACGTGCGTGACCATCACGCCCGAAGGCCGATCGGCGCGGCGGTACTTCCACGCGGGCGGGCGATTCGAGGAGGCGTCGCCGGACCGGTTCGAGTCAGGCGTCACGCGGACGCGCACCCTCGTTGCGAAAGCGGTTGAGAAACGACTCGTCAGCGACGTGCCCGTCGGCTGCCTGCTCAGCGGCGGAATCGACTCGTCCGTCGTCGCGCTCCACATGGCCCGCGCGCTCGGCAAGGGCGTGCCGACGTTTTCGATGGGCTTTCGCGACGCCACGTACGACGAACGGCCGTTCGCCGAGGAGGTCGCGCGGTCGCTGGGCTGCGATCATCACGCGTTCGAGCTTTCGGCCGAGACGTTGGCGTCGGACGACCTGCCGAGGCTGGTGCGATCCGTTGGCCAGCCGTTTGCGGATTCGAGTCTGCTGCCGACGCGGCTCTTGTGCGAGCAAGTGCGCCGGCACGTCACGGTGGCCCTCGGCGGTGACGGCGGGGACGAAGCGTTCGGCGGGTACGACCGGTATCGCGCGCTGCTCGTTCTTCGTCACCTAGCCGAAACCCCCGGCGGCCGATCGCTGGCGTCGCTGATGTCGATGTCCAAGCCAGTCACGCGTCGCCTCAGCGAGAAGCACCCGCTGCGTCGTCTCACGAGACTCGTCGCCGCCGCGAACAAGCCGCCGGCCGAGCAATACGCGGGGTTTTTGCGGGTTTACCAGGAAGAACAGATCCGCTGGATCGCAGGGCGAAGCAGCCGATCTCTTGCGCCGCAAGTGCTGCTGCGGACCGACCCGACACAGATCGCCGGGCTCTGGTTCGACGCGTTTCTTCGGCCCGAAGCCGAGCCCTACGACCTCGCTGCCACTGCGGCGGCGTTGGACCGGTCGACGTACCTGCCGGGCGATCTGCTCGTGAAGGTCGATCGCGCCTCGATGCTCCACGGGCTTGAGGTCCGATCGCCGATGGTCGACGCGGACCTCGTCCAGTTCTGCTCCACGCTCGGCGACGACCACTTGACCGGCCTGCGCCGTGGCAAGCGACTGCTACGCGACGCCTTCGCCAAACAGCTGCCGGCGAGCGTGTTCGGCCGACGCAAGATGGGCTTCGCCGTGCCGATCAGCAGCTGGCTCCGCGGCAGTCTTCGGCCGATGCTGCACGAGCTACTTTTTGCCAGCGACGCGTTCGCGCGAGATCACTTCGACGACCAGGCCGTCCGCCTGCTCATCGGCGCACACGAGCACGGCCGTCACGACAACGGTCACCGCCTGTTCGCATTGCTGATGCTCGAGCTCTGGTGGCGCGACGCCCGCGACGACGTCACGGCCTGCGCTTGAACCGGACGAGCCGATTCGCGTCCGCCTCGCTGACGAAGAGGTCTCCGGTGCGTGGATCCTCGACGACATTGAGCGGCGACGCCAGACCGGTCAGCCCGGCGATGTCCGTCTGAACGGTCGGCTCGCCAGTCACTTGGACGAGGACGACGTCGTCGCCTGCGC
>JBCDKH010000013.1 GCA_038746835.1 Planctomycetota bacterium
CAGTTGTGGCCGGTGGTGGGGCGGAGGTGGGCCGGTGGTGGGCCGGAGCCCACCCTACAGGAGCGCGTCCTTTTCGCGTTCGGCGGCGAGGCGGGCGAGGCCGGCGAGGAGGCCGTGGCGTTCCTGGTCGCGGATCGGGTCGGGGGCGGGCAGGCAGAGTTGTGACTTGCGCATGACGACCGTCTCAAGCCCCTGCTCCTGGGCGGCCTTGGCAGCGAGGCGGGCGAGCCGCTCCGCCTTGCGTTTGCGGTGCAGGCGGCCGTAGTAGCCGGGGTTGCGCTCGCGGAACTGGCGTTGCCGCTCGGTGTTGGACATCGGCGGGTGCGTGCCGCGTGGCTGGAAAACGGGCATTGACTGCATGGTTGCTCCATCGGCGACTTGCGCAAGCGACTCCAGCGCAGGCCGCTTCCCGTCAACACCAAGGTCGCACAACGAACGCTCGACACCGAGTCACATTTGCTCGACGCGGCATAACGATGCGTCGAGCCCACATAACGTTTGCCCGCCACCGCATAACGTTTCTACCGCATCGCATAACGATGCATCGTTGAGGCGGGCTTCGTCATCGAACACCGTTATGCGGCGCCCATCAAACGTTATGCGGACGACAACCTCCGTTATGCATGGAGCGTCAAACGTTATGCGAACGACAGCAATCGTTATGCAACACGGATCGGTGGCACGGGTCGCGTCTGCGAGAGCCGGGAGGAGCGGAGCGTCGGACACGGGTCTGCTCAGAAGCCGACCCGTGCCACCGGCGGATGTCAGATGGCCTCGGCTTGCATGACGGGCAAGGGGCGACTGACGGCGCGGCCGAGGCCGGGGATGAAGCGGCGGAAGAAGTGGGCGGCTTCTTCGTCTTGGCGGTTCAGCGCGAGGACGTGCGTGCCGCGGCCGTGTTCGGCCAGGACGTACTTGCCAAATGCCGAGCCGCCGATGGCGATGTAGCCGACCGCCCCGCCGCCGATCGCGATGAACCCGACGGCCCCGCCTCCGGTCGCGACGATGCCCATGGCTCCGCCGCCGAAGGCGACCAGTCCGACGGCTCCGCCGCCCATCGCAACGCCGCCGATGCTCAAGCCACCCACGGCGAAGACGCCGAACCCGAATCCGAAGAAGCCCGACCGCATCCCGCCCAGATCGAACAAGGGCATCGGCCCGAGGTTCACCCGCGGCAGCACGTCGGGCAGGAAAAAGAACACGAGCATGAAGCCCATGATCGCGACCGTCCCACCGACGCCGATGAGCATCTGTGCACGGTTGACGACGCGTCGGAACTCAGCGGGATCGAACCAGGCGGCGACGTCGGCGGGGAGTCCGGCCTCCTGGACGGCATCGCGGAGCCGGCGGTTTTCCCACTCGAGCTGCTGAAGCCGCTCCGCGAGCTCCTGTGCCGACTTCTGTTCGCCGTCGCCCATGCCGGAACCGTACCAGAGTCGCTCGGCAAGGGGGCTTGGTTGGTGACCGGGCGTGCGGCGTGTAATACTTGGGGAACGCAATGAACCACCTCCTACTGAAGCTTCCTGCACTCGCCCTGCTTGTCGTTGCCGGCTGTACCCAGAGCAGTTCGTCCGATGAGCCGCCGGCCGAGGCTCGGCTGACGCCGAACACGCGGATGCCTGAGCCGGTCAACCTGAAGGCGAACGTGCCGCCGCGCGCCGTCGAGGTCGCCCGCAACGTCGGCGGCTTGACGTACGAGGCGGAGACTGATGGCACGATGTACCTGTACGACTTGCAGGCCAATCAGCGTGTGGCCACGTTCAACGTGCAGACCGGCCAGACCCTGCGCGTCGCGGGCACGGCCAACCGGATTACGCTCGACGGGAACGAGTTGAGTCACGAGGCCAGCCTCTCGCCGGCCAAGACGTACATCGTCTACGTCCTCGGCGTTGGCGGCCCCTCCCAGTCGTCGGCCGCCCCGGCGAGCAACAATCGCCCGCGATTCAGCATTCCGGTCGAAGTCGAAGACGTTGCGAGCGAGTGAGATGAAACACTGTCGCCGTTACCGATTTCTGGAAGGAAGCAGCAGCTACGTAATGGGCGATCACGATTGAAGTGATGCAGCTTCATGCAGCGACCGTGATTTCCGCTGTTTCAGCAGAGTCGCCTGCATCACGTCGTGAAGCTTCACGATTCAGTTCGATGATCGTCTCGAGCGCTTCCTTGATGCTCTTCAGCAGTTCCTCGCGTGTTCTCTCTTGACAGTTCACGCCGGGAACCTCTTCGACCCATCCGATCCACCAGTCGTCGGCCTTCTTCAAGATCGCCGTGTAGGTGTTGGTCATGGGCTCATCGTACTACATGCCCCTCCGCCTCATCGCGGCCGTGGGTGGCTTCCCATGAGGAGTAGCTGCCGGTTGCGAGGTCGCGGAGGAATTGCTCTCGCAGGCGGTGCATTTCGGTTTTGACCTTGTCGCCGAAGTTGTCCAAGACGTGGAGCTGTCGGCTGGTGCGGGGGTTCTTTTTGAACTGGTCGCGTTGGTCGTCGACGAACGTCCAGTACATGTAGTTGAACGGGCACGCGTTCGGGCCGATGCGTTCTTTGGGGTCGTAGCGGCACGGCTTGCAGTAGTCGGACATCTTGTTGATGTAGTTGGCCGACGAGACGTAGGGCTTGGTCGCGATGACGCCATTGTCACTGTTCATGGCCATGCCGATGACGTTGGGGACGGTGACCCAGTCGTGGCTGTCGACGTACATCGCCAGGAACCAGTCGTTGACCGCCTGCGGCGAAAGGCCTGCGAGCGTGGCGAAGTTGCAGATGACCATCAGCCGCTGGATGTGGTGGCTCATGCCGTCTTCCACGACGGCCGTCAGGCTGTCGCTCAGGCAGTGCATGTCCGTGTCGCCGTCCCAGAAGAAATCGGGCAACGGCCGGTCGTCGTCGCGCGGATTGCGGGCTCGATACTCCGGCATGAGCGACCAGTAGATGCCGTAGACGAACTCACGCCAGCCGATGATCTGGCGAATGAACCCCTCGGCCGCGTTGATCGGGACGTCGCCCTTCTTCCACGCCTTTTCAACGCGTTTGCAGAGATCAATCGGCTCGACGAGCCCCGCGTTGATGAGCGGGCTGACGAGCGAGTGGTAAAGCGTCCGCTCGCCGCTGACCATCGCGTCCTCGTAATCGCCGAAGAGTGGGAGGCGGTCCTTGACGAACGTGTCGAACGCCTTTTGGGCAGACTTGCGATCGCAAGGCATGTTGAAGCCGTCGGTCGTGCCGGGGTGATCGGGGAAGCGGCGTTCGACCTCTTTCAGCACCTTTTTCGTGATCTCGTCGGGCTTGTGGACGACGGTCTTTGGGAACTCGTGCCCTTTCGGGGCGGCCTTGCGGTTGAGCTTGTCGTAGTTCCATTCGCCGCCTGCGGGTTTGTCGTCGTCCATGAGCAGGTCGTGCTCGACGCGCATCTGCCGGTAGTAGTGCTCCATCACCGGCCGCTTTCGGCCGCTGAGCCAATTAGCGAAGTGCTGGCGATCGGTCAGGAACAGGCGGTTGGGGAACCACTTGATCGAGACGCCCGGCGTGTCGAACTCCTGGTCGAGCCGATCTGGAACCGTCTCGAGCCAGTTGCGCGTGTGCCACTCGCTCGGCTCGGTGATCCAGATCTCGCGGTTCTTGCGACCCTTGAAGTGGTGCGCGAGCGCGCTGAGCGAATCGCGATAGCCGCGTGGCTTGAAGTCGTAGTGAGCGACCGTGTGACCCGTTGTCTCCAGCTCGTTGGCGAAGTGCCGCATCGCGCTGACGAGGAACGCGATCCGCTTCTTGTGAAACGGAAACATCCGAAAGTTGATGTCGCTCTCGATGAGCAGCACCGGCGAGCCTTCCGGGGCCTCCGCGAGCGACGTCGCGTTCGGGTTGAGCTGGTCCTCGAACAACCAGACCGTCGGCACATCACGCGAACTGCTCATCGTCCGCCGCGATGCAAGCCCGCGACCAACGGGCAGCTTTCACTCAGAATGGCGTCTTGAAGCCCAGTGCCTTGGCCGCGCACCATCCGTGGTACGCCTCGTACAACCCGAACAACCCGAACCCGGCGGCACCTGCGACCAGCACCCAGGCCACGACCGACCCGGCCGGCACCGCCCAGACGATCGCGATAAACGCGGCCACGACGCAGGCAATCAGCCCGAGCACCCCGCGGAAAAGTCGGCCTTTGGCGTCGATGTTGCACGTGTGTGCCATGGCAGGGACGCTATCGTGCCAGCAGGCCGGGTGTCTGCGCCCGACTCACCACCACCGACTCGACCACGCACCGCGAGACGAACCCAACCATGCGATACGGCGTCATCATGGCCGGCGGCAGTGGCAAGCGACTATGGCCGCTTTCCCGAGGAAACACGCCCAAGCAGCTGTTGCCCGTCGCCCAGGGCAAGAGCCTTTTGCGACTCAGCTTCGAGCGGCTCAACGCGACGCTCCCAGCCGAGCAGATCTACGTCTGCACGGGCGAGCAGCACCGCGAAGCCATCCTCGCCGATCTGACGGAATTGCCGCCGGAGAATCTCTTGGGTGAGCCGGAGCCGCGCGATACCGCCAACGCCGTCGGCTTCCCGGCGGCGGTGCTGGCCAAGAACGATCCCGATGCGGTGTTTGCCGTCGTCACGGCGGACCACGTCATCAAGCCGGTCGACACGTTCGTCGAGCGACTCAACGCCGGCTTCGACGTCTGCGAGAAGCACCCGAACCTGCTTGTCACCTTCGGTGTCGTGCCGACCCACGGGCACACGGGTCTCGGGTACGTCCAGCGTTCCAACGCCCTCGATGGCGACGCGATCTACTCGGTCCAGGCGTTCAAGGAGAAGCCCGACAAACCCACCGCCGACCGGTATGTCGAGAGCGGCAGGTACTACTGGAACAGCGGCATGTTCGTCTGGCGTGCGTCCACGGTGCTCGACGCGATCAAGGAGTTTCTGCCCGAAAGCCACAAGGGCCTTGCGAAGATCGCCGACGCGTGGGGCACCGATCAGCAAGCCGACGTGCTGGGTGCGGTCTATCCGACGCTGCCGAAGATCAGCATCGATTACGCGGTCATGGAGCCGGCGAGCCGGCGTCCCGGCGATACCGAAGGCGTGGCCGTGGTCGAGCTGCCAGTCAGCTGGCTCGACGTCGGATCGTGGCCGGCGTTGGCGGAGACGCTGGAGATTGACGACTTCGACAACGCCGTCGATGCCCCGGCGTTGGCGGTGCTCGACAGCGACGCGAACATCATCCTCAGCCGCGACGAGAAGACGCCCGACCATCTGATCGCGCTCATCGGCGTAAGCGACACCGTCGTCGTCCATACGGCCGACTGCACGCTGGTCTGCCCGAAGTCGGAGGCGCAGAAGGTCAAAGAGCTCGTCGACGGACCACTGAAGGAACGGTTCGGCGATCGGTACGTCTGACCCCGGCCCGTGCGACACCTCGCCATCGATTACGGCACCCGACGCGTCGGCCTGGCTCTGTCCGACGAAGGCGGGCAGTTCGTCAATCCGCTGGCGGTCCTCCAGGTCGGTAACGACGACGACGCACGCCGACAGGTCGTCGCAGCAGCACGACGCGAAGACGCCCAGGTTCTCGTCGTCGGACTGCCTCTGAACATGGACGGCACCGAGGGGCCGAGTGCCGTCAACGTTCGGAAATGGGCGTCGGCTGTCGCGGATGAGCTGACAATCACGCTCGTGCTGGTCGACGAGCGGCTGACGAGCTTCGAGGCGGAACAGACCTTGGCGGCCAGGCGTCGTGGTGGCGAGCGGCTGACTCACAAGGGCAAGAAGCGTCGACTCGACGCTGTCGCTGCAGCGGGCTTTCTGCAGCAGTATCTCGACGGCGAGCTGACCGCGTTGGAGACGCGCCATCCCACCGACGCCGGCAAACAGGTCACAGGATCTGAGCCAGCTCGCGACGACTGAGGTCGTCCAGATCGTCCAGCGGCGGCAGCTCGTAGGTCTGGCCGTCGGGGTCGCGGATGAGCGTCCGGCCGTCGTGCAGCGGGCGAAGGTCCTCGCGTTCGCGGAGGACGATCGTGCGGTCGCCGCGATCGGTTTCGACGTCGAAAAGCGTCGCCGCGTTGGCGGGACGGACCTGTCGGACACGCTGGATGCGCGGGACGAAGGTGTGCCGTTGCAGCCATGCCTCGATCGCCCCGCGGCTGCGTGCCGGCAGGGTCGAAAGGTCGTCGATGCAGGCGACCTCGTTGCCCTCGTAGTCGCGAAGGACGACGAAGCGATCCGGCGTCGACCACGGGAAGCTCCGCGACGCCTTCACGTGCAAGTCGCCCTCGTCCCGGCTCATCACGAGGCGGCCGAGATCATCGAGGTCGACGTCTGGTTGCGTGACGAGGTTCATGCTTCCGTCTCCTCGAAGGCGTTGGCCTGGAGCTGCTGCTGCATGTCGACGAGCTTGCGGAATCGGCCGTCGGGCTTCTGGAGCAGCTCGTCGTGATCGCCTTGCTCGACGATCCGTCCCTTGTCGAGGACGACGATCTGGTCAGCCGAGGCGAGCGTGCTGAGGCGGTGGGCGATGGCGAACGTTGTCCGACCCGTGACGAGTCGATCGAGGGCTTGCTGGATCGCTTTCTCGGTCTTGGTGTCGACGGAGCTGGTCGCCTCGTCGAGGACGAGAATCTTCGGGTTCTGCAGGATCGCCCGGGCGATGCTGACGCGCTGACGCTCGCCGCCAGAGAGCGACTGGCCGCGCTCGCCGACGATGGTGTCGTAGCCGTCAGGGAGCTGGCTGACAAAGTCGTGAGCGTTGGCAGCGCGGGCTGCCTGGACGACCTCCGCCAGCGTCGCGTCAGGCCGGCCGTAGCGGATGTTGTCGGCGACGGTGCCGAAGAAGAGGTACGGCTCCTGCAGCACCACGCCCACGTGGCTGCGGAGCCACTCGAGGTCGTAGTCGCGAAGGTCCACGCCATCGACCAGTATCTGGCCATCGCTGACGTCGAAGAAGCGGCTGACGAGGTTGACGAAGGTGCTCTTGCCGGCGCCGCTGTGCCCGCAGAGACCGATCATTTGCCCCGGTTCGGCCACGAGGTCGATGTGCCGCAGCACGGGCTTGGTTCCGTCGTAGCTGAAGCTGACGTCCCGGAACTCGACGTGCCCCTCGAAGCCCGTCGGCACAAGCGCGTCGGGCTTGGAGTCGATCTCGACCGGCGTGTCGAGCACCTCGAACACCCGCTGAGCGCTGGTCGCCGCACGCGTGACGAGCCGCTGCTTTTGAACCATGTCCATGATCGCCATCTGGTACATGCCCAGGATGGCGAGGAACATGAAGAGCGTTCCGACGGTGTTGGCCGACTGGGAGACGTCGACGGGCCGGTAGATGATGAAGAGCCCGCCCGCGACGAGGATCAGCAGCCGGCTGAGGAACATCGTCCCTTCGACGATCGGCTGAAGGTTGATCCAGACGTTGACCGTCGCAAGCTCGTCGTCGGTGAAGTCGCGGTTTCGCGTCGAAAATCGCTCGACCTCGCGACCCTCGGCAGCGAAGGCCTTGACCACCTTCACGCCTGGAATCGTGTCGCCCACCACGGCCGTGAGCCTCGACCAGTACGTCCACAGCCGCCCGAACAGTCGGGTCATCTTCTGGCTCTTGTAGTACGTCAGAATCGCCACGAACGGCACCGGGGCCAGTGCGATCAGGGCGAGTTGCCAGTTGACGACGAGCATGATCACCGTCGCCGCGACGATCATCAGGACGTTGCGGAAGTAGTCGACGCTGCCGAAGACGATGAAGTCCCACAGCCGGTCGGTGTCGCTGGTGACACGCGTGATGAGGCTGCCGGTTCGGTGCTTGCCGAAGTACCGCATCGACAGGCGATGCAGGTGCGTGTAGACGCGGTCGCGCTGGTCGCCGGCGACGCGCGAGCCGATGCTGCCGAGCAGGCGGAGCCGCAGCCAGAAGATGAACATCTGTGCCGTCACCGCGAGCAGGAAGAGCGTTGCCCAGAAGCCGAGGTTGTAAAACCGCTCGCCGCCGGTGAGTTCACGCGTCGTCGACGGGTCGATCGCCTGATCGAAAATGAACTTGGTGATCAGCTGCGGCAGCACCATCACCACGCCGACCAGCGCCGTCAGTCCGAGGCTGATCCACAGTCGGGCCTGGTAAGGCCGCGCGACTTCCAACAGACGCAGCAGCACGCCGAGTCGCGGCTTGTCCAGGTCGGCTTCGATGTCGGGTCCGTCGTCGGGCGGAACCGCAAGGTCGGGACCGGTCTCGCCCTCGAGTCGCCGCTGGATCTGCCTGAGCAGACGCGTCATCCCGAGCTTGACCGACTGCTGCCGGCTGAACGGCAGGCTGACGGTCTCGCCGGATTTGAGTGTCAGCACCAGCCGGTCCAAGCCGGCCGCCTCGTCGAGGTCTGCCTTGTCGACGTCGACCAGGGCGACCTGCCGCTCGCCTGCGTCGGTTTCGAACACCAGCGTCGCGGCGTCGTTGCTTTCGAGCAGGCGCACGTGACGACGGACGAACCGGAGGTCGTCATCGAGGTCGTACCGCGCCTCGGCCACGACACGGCCGCCGGCGGGTGCCGGAATTGGGTCCTGCGTTTGCTCCATCACGCTGCTGCTGCCGCGGGCAGTCAAGGGGCGTCGCGGCCAAAGTCAAGGAGAACGTCGATTCCTGCCGTAGATTTGCCCATGTCCACGCGTGTTCTGTTCGTCACAGGTGGTGCCGTCCGCGTCGGGCGGGCGATCCTGCTCCATTTCGCCCGGCTCGGCTACGACGTCGCCTTCACCTACCGCAGCAGCGTCGACCAAGCGTCATCGCTCGCCGCGGAAGTCGAACAACTCGGGCGGCAGTGCCTC
Source organism: Planctomycetota bacterium (assembly GCA_038746835.1). NCBI lineage: Bacteria > Pseudomonadati > Planctomycetota > Planctomycetota bacterium. Next base: position 8,785 of record JBCDKH010000013.1, read on the forward strand.
GCAATCCAGGTCGACTTCGAGGCCGACGACGCGGTCCCTCGCATCACAGACGCGTTGGCGGACCGGTTCGATCGGCTCGACGTCCTGGTCCACAACGCGAGCGTCTACCACGCCAATGACTTGGCCGCGGTCACGCCGGACGTGTTTCGACGGGATCTGCTCGTGCATGCCGAGGTGCCGCTGTTTCTGACGAAGCGGCTCGCCCCGCTGCTGACAGCGAGCAGCGGCAGCGTGGTCGCGATGACGGACGTCGACCTCGCTCGCAGCCGCCCGAGCCACCTGAGCTACCTCGCCAGCAAGGCGACGCTCTCGAGCCTGATGGCCAACCTCGCCCGCGAGCTGGCTCCGGAAGTCACAGTGAACTGCATCGCCCCCGGTGCCGTCGCCTGGCCGGACGACATGCCCGAGTCGGACAAGGAGGGCTACCTCAGCCGCGTCCCCGCCGGCCGAGTCGGGACGCCCGAAGACGTTGCCCACGCGGTCGAGTTCCTCACGACCCGCGGCCGCTACCTCACCGGCGAAACCCTCCGCCTCGACGGCGGCCGGCACTTGCGCTAGGTCGGCGTCATGATGGTCTCGGGCCGATACCCGCCGCGGCTCTTGAAGTAGATCAGGAGGCCGACGTAACAGACAAACATAACCAGCGGCAGCGCGGTCACCTGAAGCAGGGCCGACTGCTTGGCCTCGGCGCGGGCGTCGTCCAGCGTCTTCGCCTTCTCTTGCGGCAACGTCTTCTCGAGGTCCGCGTCGATCTTGCGATAGCTGCCGACGGCGCCGGTCATCGGCTGGCCCAGTACCGTGGCGGCAAGTTCAGGCTCGCTCGCGACGAGCGTGCGTTCGATGTGCCGGTCCTGAATCTGCCCAAGCAGCGGCGCGCCAAGGACACCCACGCCCAGCATGCCGACGCCGGCGATCGCGTTGAGCGTGAGGGCCCCGCCCTTGGGAAATTGCTCGGCGACGAGGCCGAGCGTCGTCGGCCAGAAGAATGTCTGCCCAATCCCGTAGACCGTCGCGGCCAGAAGGATGTAGATTCCGCTGGCACCCGACAGGAGGGCGAGCCCCGCCGCGGCAAAGAGACAACTGACCGCCAACAGACCCAGCGGATTAAGCAGCTTAACGATCGGCCCGCAGAAGAGTCGCAGCACGATCATAATGCTCGCGGTGTAAATCAGCACCCAGCCGCCATCGATGTCGAAGCTGCGTTCCATCGCCGGGCTCATCAACTCCCTGATCCACGCGTCTGTGCCGAGCTCCGTCGTGGCGAGCAACAGCATGACGATCAGCAGGAACCCAAAGAGCGGCCGGCCAAACGACTGGCTGATCAGGCCGAACGAAACCACGACGAGGCCGATGATAACTCCGGCCGTCACGCGCCAGGCCTGCGGATCGATCCCGTAAGCCGTCCCGCCGACGCGGGCCAATTCCCAGATAACGAGGCCACCCGCGACAAGCGCCCCGAACGCACCGAATTCCGCCAGCATCGCCTTGTAAGGCACACCGGCTGCGACGCGTTCGTTGATCGGGAAGTGTGTCCGCAGCAGCATGACGCCGTACACGATCGTCGGAATCAGCAGCAGGCCGACCTTCCAGCGCCAGTCGAGGTCGGTGAAGAACGAGGCGACACCCAGCGTCAGCAGGCCACCGATGACCAGCCCACCGGGCCAGCCGGCGTGGAGGATGTTGAGCCACTTGGTCTTCTGTTTCCAGAAAACCGTCGCGATGACCGGATTGATGACCGCCTCGACCGTTCCGTTACCCAGGGCCGCGATGAAGTTGCCAAGGTACAGGCCCCAGTAGCCCCGGGCGAAGAGTGTCACAATCACGCTGATGACGTGGCAGGCGAACGCGAACCAAAGCGCCCGGCCGTAGCCCACGCGGTCGATCACGAGGCTGAAGAGCACGATCGAGATCGCGAACGGCCAGAGCCCGGCTCCGAAGAGCTCGCCCTTCTGTGCCTCGCTCAGCCCGAACTCGACAGCCTGCTCATCGATGATGAACGCTCGGATGATGAACGCGAAGCTGGTCGCGATGAGGGCGACGAAGCAGGTGGCGAACAGGAAGCCGCGACACTCGTCGTCGGCCGCGTAAGTGGTGTCGGTCAAGAGGATCCTCCGCTGAGTGCGATCCGCAATCTACTGCACCAGCAGCTTCCGGCAAATCGAGAGCGGTTGACGAGCGTGGCTGCTCCCGTAGCTTGTGGTGCCCAACCCACGACCGCACCGAATGCCGAGCATCATCTACACCAAGACGGACGAAGCCCCTGCCCTGGCCACGTACTCGCTCCTGCCGATCCTTCGCCGGTTCCTGAAGCCGGCCGGGGTCGACGTGGAGCTCAAGGACATTTCCGTCGCCGGCCGCATCCTCGCCGCGTTCGCGGATCGCCTGCCAGCCGACCAGCAGTTCCCCGACGCGCTTGCGGAGCTAGGTGAGATGGCCAAGACGCCGCAGGGCAACATCATCAAGCTGCCCAACATCAGCGCCTCGATCCCACAGCTCACCGCCGCCATCAAGGAGCTTCAGGACCGCGGCTTTGCCGTCCCGGATTACCCGGCCGAGCCGACCACGGACGCGGAGCGTGAGGTCCAGCAGCGGTACGCCGGCGTCCTCGGTAGCGCCGTGAATCCCGTCCTTCGCGAGGGCAACTCCGATCGCCGCGTCGCCGCGCCGGTCAAGGCCTTTGCAAAGTCGCACCCGCACTCAATGGGCACCTGGTCGAGCGATTCGAAGACGAACGTCGCCTCCATGCCGGGCGACGACTTCTTCGGCAGCGAGCAGTCGCACACGTGCGAGGCCGACAACACCGTCCGCATCGTCCACGTCGCGGCTGACGGCAGCGAGACCGTGCTGAAGGACGGCCTGAAGCTGCTGGAGGGCGAGGTCATCGACGCGTCGAGGATGCGTGTCGCGAAGCTCCGCGAGTTCCTCGCCAAGGCGATCGACGACGCGAAGCAAGCGGGCGTCCTCTTCTCGCTGCACATGAAGGCGACGATGATGAAGGTCAGCGACCCGATCATCTTCGGGCGCTGCGTCGAGGTCTTCTTCAAGGACGCCTTCGACAAGCACGCGGCCACGTTCGACCAGATCGGCGTCAATGCCAACAACGGCCTCGGCGACGTCTACGCGAAGCTCGACAAGACCGACGATGCCACGAAGTCCGCCATCGAGGCCGACATCGCGGCGGTCTACGAGACCCGGCCGGACCTCGCGATGGTCGACAGCGACCGCGGCATTACGAACCTGCACGTCCCGAGCGACATCATCATCGACGCCTCGATGCCTGCGATGATCCGCTCTTCGGGCCAGATGTGGGACAAAGAGGGCAAGACCCGCGACACGCTGGCGGTCATTCCAGATCGCAGCTACGCCGGCGTCTACCAAGCCGTCATCGACGACTGCCGTCAGCACGGCGCGTTCGATCCGGCGACGATGGGCAGCGTCGCCAACGTCGGCCTCATGGCCAAGAAGGCCGAGGAGTATGGCAGCCACGACAAGACCTTCGAAGCCCCGGCCGACGGGCACATGCGGGTCATCGACTCGGCCGGCACCACGATCTTCGAGCACGACGTCAGCACCGGCGACGTGTGGCGGATGTGTCAGACGAAGGACGTCGCGATCCGCGACTGGGTCAAGCTCGCCGTCAGCCGAGCGCGAGCGAGCGACACGCCGGTGGTCTTCTGGCTGAACGAGGAACGCGCCCACGACGCGGAGCTCATCAAGAAGGTCAACGCCTACCTGCCCGAGCACGACACGAGCGGTCTCGAGATCCAGATCCTGCCGCCGGTCGAGGCGACCAAGCTCTCGCTCTCCCGCATCCGCGACGGCAAGGACACGATCAGCGCCACCGGCAACGTCCTGCGTGACTACCTGACCGACCTTTTCCCGATCCTCGAGCTCGGCACGAGTGCCAAAATGCTCTCGATCGTCCCGCTGCTCGCCGGCGGCGGTCTGTACGAGACGGGAGCCGGCGGCAGTGCTCCGAAGCACGTGCAGCAGCTGGTTCGCGAGGGCCACTTCCGCTGGGACTCACTCGGCGAGTTCCTCGCGTCGGCCGTTTCGATTCGCGAGCTGGGCGAGAAGGAGAACATCCCGCAGCTCGGCGTCATCGCGGACGCGCTGGACGAGGCGACGACCAAGCTGCTCAACGAAGGCAAGAGCCCGCTCCGCCGCGTCGGCGAGATCGGCACGCGGGTCAGCCACTTTTACATCGCGCTCTACGGCGCTCAGGCCCTTGCCACCCAGACCGCCGACGCCGAGTTGGCGTCGCACTTCCAGCCGCTGGCAGCGAAGCTCGCCGAAGTCGAGCCGCAGGTTCTGGCCGACATCGACGCCGTCCAGGGCAAGCCGTCCGACCTCGGCGGCTACTACCTCTTCGACGAGGCCAAGGCCGATCACGTCATGCGACCCAGTGCGGCGCTGAACGCGGTCATCGACGCGTGAGCCTCGGCAGCCAGGCGACACGTGGCGATGACAGGTGGTAGGTTGTGGCCATGACGAGTCGTGGGGCACCCGTCACGCCGACACAATCGCCGCAGTCCACCATGTCCCTGCCGAGAGGGCACGGCGGGCCGGTTCCGATCCGCGGTAAGCGGTACCACGACCTCGACCTGCTACGCGGCCTGTTGATGATGGGCGGGGTCGTCGTCCACACGGGCACGCTTGCTGCTTCCGAGACGGCGAATCGCATCTCGTGGTTTAGCGGTCAGGTACGCATGGAGGCGTTCATGGTCATTAGCGGCTTCCTGTCGCTGATGATGCTGCAGAAGTACGGCACTGCGGTCACCAGCAAGCGGCGCCTGATCGCGATCGGCGTGCCGTTCGTCGTGACGCTGTTGGTCATCAACCCGCCGACGCTCTGGCTCGTCTACCAGTTCCACAATCCTGGCCTGTGGACGGACGGCTACTGGTCGTTTCTCGCGAACCTGTTCGATCTGGGCGATCGGCAGGGGCCGGTCGTGTGGCACCTTCAGCTCTGGTTTCTGATTCCGCTCCTCGTTTACGTGCCGTTGGTGTTGCCGATTGCGAAGGTGGTCGACGGGCTTTCGCGGGCGTCGTCGCATGTGCCGTCCTGGGCGTGGTTCACCGTCGCAGCCGCCGGGCTGGCAGCGGCGTGTCTGGCGTCGCGCCTGGTCTACGAGGTCGCCGCCGAGTCGATCACGCCTCGGCCGCTGCGATTCGTCGTCCGGCAGACGCTGTACTACCTGCCGTTCTACGCAGTCGGCTTCGTGCTCTTCGCCTCGCCGGGCATGCGGACCGCGTTCTTCCGATTCCGCCCGCTGCACCTGGTCGCGGCGGGCGTGTGGGTCTGGCTGGCGACGCGGTACTTCGATTCGCTTCCAAAGAAACCGGCCGAGGCGGTTCTGCTGGTTGGACAGGCCTACTTCGGGTTCGTCCTCGTCTCGACGCTGATGTGGGTCTTCCGGCGGTGGTTCGCCAGCGGAGGGCAGGTCTCTCGCTTCCTGTCCGACTCGGCCTACACGGTCTATCTCCTGCATTTCATCGTGATCTACGGGCTGGCAACCCTGGTGTGGGACCGCATGCCCGACGGCAACTGGCGGATGATTCCAATCGCCTTGGCCACGCTGGCGATCACGCTGCTGCTGCACGCGTTTGTCGTTTCACGTGTGCCAATGCTGCGATTTCTGCTCAACGGCCGGGGGAAATCGGGTTCCAAACCTGCGACGCGGAGTGGGTCCGCGGTTGCGACCGGAGCGTCTGCCGCATAAGCCATGGCTAGTCCGCGCGGCGGGCTGACCTTGCTGATGCTCGATTCGCTGCCGCAGCTTCTGTCCGCCCCGGTCCTGTTTTTCCTGCTCGGCGTCTTCGCGTGCCTCGTCCGGTCAGACCTCGACATCCCGCAGCCGATCCCGAAGCTGCTGAGCCTCTACCTGCTCATCGGCATCGGACTCAAGGGCGGCATCGAGCTGCGGGCGGCGACGCTGTCGTTCGATGTCGTCGCAGGGCTCGCAGCGGCGATCGTGCTGTCGGCGGCGGTGCCATTGTGGACGTTCTTCCTGCTGCGACGTCGCCTCGGCTCTGCCGACGCAGCGGGCGTGGCAGCGACCTACGGCTCGATCTCAGCCGTGACGTTCATTCTGGCGGTGAGTTTCCTCGAAACGCGTAACGAGCCCTACGGCGGGCACATGGTCGCGTCGATGGCGCTCATGGAGTCCCCGGCGATCATCATCGGCCTGCTGCTGGCCCGCCGGTTCGGCGTGGCTCAGACCGACCCGCTGCCCACGCGTCGGCCGATGGGCACGATCGCGCCCGACGCCTTCGGCTCGCCCACCGTGCCCGGCCTCGAACACGAGCAAACGCCCTTCCGCTGGCGAACGCTCGTCCACGAGGCGGTCTTCAACAGTGCCGTGCTGTTGCTCCTCGGCTCGTTGGCGATCGGTGCCATCCTCGGCCACGACGGCTTTACGGAGCTGTCGCCGCTCTTCGGCACGCCATTCAAGGGCGTGCTGTGCCTCTTCCTGCTCGACATGGGCCTGCTCGCGGCGAGACGGCTTGGCGATCTGGGACGGGCGGGCATTTCGACGACCGGCTTCGCCCTGGTCGCCCCGCCGGTCCACGCGGCGATCGGCATCGGCTCCGCGTGGCTGCTCGGGCTGAGTCCGGGCGACGCGCTGCTTCTGGCGGTGCTCGTCGGGAGCGCCAGCTACATCGCCGTCCCGGCCGCGCTTCGGCTCAGTCTGCCGGAAGCCAACCCCAGCATCTTCGTCCCGATGTCGCTCGGCCTGACCTTTCCGTTCAACGTCGTCATCGGCATCCCGCTGTACTGGGGCGTGATCACGTGGCTTTGGTCGGCGTGAACTCCGATACACCGTGTGACCGTGCACGTCGCCTACCTCGTCAACCAGTACCCGCAGCCGAGCCAGTCGTTTATCCGGCGGGAGATCGCCGCGCTCGAAGACCTTGGCCATCGCGTCAGCCGGTTCACACTGCGCCGATTCGATGGCGACCTGCCCGACCCGCGTGACGAGGCCGAGCGTGAAAAGACAACCGTCGTCCTGGCGCGCGGTGCGAAAGGGCTCGCAACGGACGTCCTCTCGACGGCTGCGGGCAATCCGGCATCGGCGGCGTCCTCGGCACTGTCGGCCTGGCGTGCGTCGCGCAAAGTGCCGAGCCGGCGCACTGTTTACGGCGTCTATTTCGCCGAGGCCGCAGCGCTCAAACGCATGCTCGATCCGATCAAGGTCGATCACGTCCACGCACACTTCGGCACCAACTCGGCGGAAGTCGCCCGGCTATGTCATCGCCTCGGCGGGCCGCCGTACAGCTTCACGTGTCACGGCCCGGAAGAGTTCGACCAACCGCTCGCCCTCGACCTTGGCGGGAAGGTCGCCGAGAGCAAGTTCGCCGTCGCCGTCAGCAGCTTCGGCCGAAGCCAGCTGTGGCGGTGGACGGACTACGAACACTGGGACAAGGTCAAGGTCGTCCACTGCGGCATCGACGGCTCGTTCCTCGATGCCGAGCCGACGCCGATCGACACCGACAGCCGCGACTTCGTCTGCGTCGGCCGCCTCGCGGAACAGAAGGGTCAGCTCGTCTTGGTCCGGGCGGCGGGCAAGCTGAAGGATGCTGGTCTCGACTTCCACGTCCACTTGCTTGGCGAGGGCCCGCTCCGCCCGATCCTCGAAGCTGAAATCGCCAGGCTCGACCTCGGCCGGCACGTGACGCTGCACGGCCTGGCGTCGGGCGACGAGGTGCGATCGCGCATGGCCGCCTGCCGGGCGACCGTGCTGCCGAGCTTCGCCGAGGGGCTGCCGGTGGTTCTGATGGAGTCGCTTGCGCTGGGCCGGCCGGCTGTGACGACGACGGTGGCGGGCATTCCGGAGCTGGTGACGCCCGACACCGGCTGGCTCGTCCCCGCCGGCGACGTGGATCGGCTGGCCGAGGCGATGCGCCACGCGTTATCGGCGGATGCTGCGACGCTGTCGGGCATGGGCTTGGTCGGGCGAAGCCGCGTGGCAGAGCGTCACGACGCTGCGACAGAAGCGCAGAAGCTGGTCGATCAGTTCGGCTCCGCCTCGTTAGGCAAAATCAGGTAGGCTGGTCGTCCCCGACCGCGTCTTGCGTGTCGTGACTGGTGGGCTCGGCGTCGCTGCGACCTCAAACCGATGCGCCACCAGACCGATACGTTTTGCGAAGGGGCCGTGCCGGGCGACCCGCGCCAGGCGTGGTCAACGTCCAGACTGGTGCTTCTGCCGACTCGCTGAGTGATCGCCCTCGACGTCATCCTCCTGCTCCTCGCCGCCGGGTTGCTGGTGCCGTCGCTGATGCTGGCGGTGGAGGTCTTGGCCTCGCTCTTGCCCAGACGCACGGCGCTGCCCGACGAGACGCCCAGGCCGAACGTCGCCGTCATTGTCCCGGCGCACAACGAGGCCGAGCTGCTGCCCAGGACGCTCGCGTTGCTTCAGGCCGGCCTGACCGACGGGGATCGCCTGATCGTCGTCGCCGACAACTGCAGCGACGCGACCGCGCAGGTCGCGCGCGATGCCGGCGCGGAATGCGTCGAGCGGCACGACACCGAACGCCGCGGCAAGGGCTATGCACTCGACGCGGGCATGCAACACCTCCAGGCCGAGGGCACGCTGCCGCCCGTGGTGATCTTCAACGACGCCGACGTCCTCGCGGACGCTGAGGCGATCGACCTTCTGGCCCGGCAGGTCGTCGCAACGGGTCTTCCGGCCCAGGCGTGCTACCTGATGGCCGTACCTGAGAGTGCGGGTCGTCAGGGCATGGTCAGCCGATTTGCCCTGGTACTTAAGAACTATGTCCGCCCGCTCGGGCTCGACCGCCTCGGCGTGCCGTGCCCGCTCTTCGGCAGCGGCATGGCCTTCCCGGTGGAACTCGCGACGAAGATGTCCCTGGCGACGGGTGATCTGGTCGAGGACATGCGTCTCGGCTTGCAGCTCTGCCGCGACGGTCACGGCCCGCAATTCTGCCCGCGGGCACTCGTCCAGGGCGAGCTCCCAGCCGACGGTGCCATCGCCGCCAGCCAGCGACGACGCTGGGAACACGGTCACTTGAGCGTATTCCTCGCAACGCCGGCCCTCTTGCTCGCCGGCCTTCGTCGTGGCAGCCTCGCGACGATCGTCGCCGCACTCGACCACGCCGTGCTGCCGCTAACGATTCTCGCCGGTGGCATCCTCGCGATCGTGACGGCCACAACGACGCGCATCCTGACGCTCGAACCGACGACGCTGTCCATGATCGCCCTGGCGACCGCGACCGCGAGCATCGGCCTGCTCCTTGTCGCCATCGGGCTGACGTGGCTCGGGCACCTCCGCCGTCAGATTCCCGCCTCGTCGCTACTCGGCCTGCCCGCCTACGTCGTCCGCCGCGTACCAAACCAGGCGGCGTTCGTGTTCCGGCGTCAGCGCGACTGGGTTCGAACGCCCCGCGCCCACGAGCGGCTCGACGACGCCGCGTCGCCCAACAGCAGCGCGGCCTCTCCGAACTGAACCGAACAGGCGTCGTACGATCGGATCGTGCAGGGACGCCCGTCGCTACTCGATCGCCTCGCCGACGTACCGGTGGCCGTGGTCGACGTCGAGACGACCGGCTCCACGCCACGCTTCGGCGATCGCGTGACGGAAGTCGGCATTGCTCGCTACGAGCCGGGCGTCGGCCGGGTCAACATCGCGCACCTCGTCGACCCCGGCAAACGCATCCCGCCGAGCATCGTCCGGCTGACGGGCATCACCGACGAGATGGTCACCGGCCAGCCGACGTTTGCCGATCGGCTGGGCGACATCGTCGAAGGGCTGTCGGGGGCGATCGTCGTCGGGCACAACGTCCGCTTCGACCTCGGCTTCCTCGCTGCCGAGTTCCGCCGGGCCGGGACGTCGCTGGCCAACGAGCTGGGCAACCCGCACGTGCTCGACACCGTCCGAATCGCCCGGCGACGCTTCGGCCGAGGTGGCAATGGGCTGCAGAAGTTGTCGCGTCGACTCGGCGTCGTGCCGACCGACGCGCACCGCGCCCTCGCCGATGCGGTGACGACGGGTCAGGTGCTCGAAATCCTGCTCGAGCCGTGGGGCGGCGCGGCGTGCACCGTGCTCGACGCCGTCCAGGCCCAGGGCGGGCCGATGCCGCTGGATCTCGAGGAAGACGACACGCGCGACCTGCCGCCGGAGTTGCTCGATGCGCTGAGCTGTCGCGGACGCGTGCGCATGACATACCTCGATGCGCGTCGCAAGGAGAGCGTCCGCGAGGTCGAGCCGATCGAGATTCGACGCCAACGCGGCACGGCGACGCTGATCGCGCACTGCTGTCTACGGGACGATCGACGGACTTTTAAGCTGGAGCGGATCGTCCGCGTCGAGCGGGTGACGGTGGGGACTTCGTAGGTCCTCGCGTGCTCTGGGGCTCGCTGCGCTCACCGCTAAATGGGGGAGATTGTGCTCTCTGGATGGTTCCTACTGTCGCGTGCTGATGACCGACGTCGTAGCCGAAACGCAGCCGGTTCGTGAGCCGGTCGCCTTGCCGAGGACGCCGACGCAGGTCGAACGCATCCTCGAAGGTTTCGGTGAGTTCTGCCTGTTTGCCTGGCAGACGTTCCTTTACACGGCCAGCGCCATCGTTCGCCCGCACACGATGCGGGGGCTGCTCACGCAGATGTACGAAGTGGGCGTCAAGAGCGTCCCGGTCGTCGGCATCACTGGCGCGTTCATCGGCATGGTCATGGCCATCGAGAGCTACGCCCAGTTCGTCGCCATCGGCCAGGAGGAACGCATCGGCAGCGTCATCGGCCTGACCGTCGTCAAGCAGATCGGACCCGTCCTTGCCGCCATGATGCTCGCCGGCCGCGTCGGCGGAGCACTCACGGCCGAGCTTGGCACGATGAACGTGACCGAGCAGCTCGACGCCCTGCGCGTCATGGGCAGCGATCCGATCCGCTACCTCGTCGTACCGCGCTTCCTCGCGTGCCTGATCCTCACGCCGATCCTGACCGTCTACAGCGACTACCTCGGCATCCTGGGCGGATGGATCGTCGCGACCAAGGCGCTCGGCATTTCCGACGAGGCCTACTGGCAGAACAGCGCCTTCGGCATCGAAACCTGGCAGGTCATGGAAGGGCTCTTCAAGAGCGTCTTCTTCGGCGGGGCGATCGGGCTGATCAGCTGCTACAAGGGCTTCACCTGCGGCAGCGGTGCCTCGGGCGTCGGCAAGGCCTGCACGGAAGGCTTCGTCCAGAGCTTCATCGCGATCATCATCCTCAACTTCTTCTTCGCCAAGCTCCTCCGCGACATCTACGAAGGCCGCTTCGGCCCGCCGGAGAGCGTGTTCTAGCTGCTAGCGATTAGCTGCTAGCTGCTCCTGCCATGTCTCTCCTTCGCCTGAAAAACCTCCACAAGCGTTTCGGGCACCTCGTCGTGCTCGACGGTGTGACGTTGGAGGTCGAGGAGGGCAAGACGCTCGTCGTCCTCGGGGCCTCGGGCAGCGGCAAGAGCGTCATGCTCAAACACATCGTCGGCCTGCTCAAACCCGACGAAGGCGAAGTCTGGTTCGAAGGCGTTCGCATCGATCAGCTCGGCAGACGCGCGCTCGAGCAGATCCGCACGCACATGGGCTTCCTGTTCCAGCAGGGCGCACTCTTCGACTCGCTGACAAACCTGGAAAACGTCGTCTTCCCGCTGACGCAGCACACCAAGCTCGACAAACGCGAGGCCAACGCACGGGCACAGCGCATGCTCGAGATGGTCGGCCTGCCCGACGTCGGGCCCAAGATGCCCTCGCAGGTCTCGGGCGGACAGCGCAAGCGTGTCGCGCTTGCCCGCGCGATCGTGATGGACCCGCGCGTCATCCTTTACGACGAGCCGACCACCGGCCTGGATCCGATTCGCAGCGACGTCATCAGCGAGGTCATCCTTAAGCTCCGCAACGAGCTGGAGGTCACCAGCATCGTCGTCACGCACGACATGGCCAATGCGTTCAAGGTGGCCGATCGACTAGTCATGCTGCACGACGGCAAGATTCGTTTCGACGGCACCGTCGAACAGATCCAGCGGTCCGAAGACCCGGTCGTCAACCGCTTCGTCCGCGGCGAGGCCGACCAACGCGAGCTCGGCGGACTGAAACACAGCGAGGGCCGCCAGCCACGCCTCACCTTCCGCGGCCGGCCTTGAGCACGCTTGGCTACTTCGCCTTCGCTGCGACGATCGTCTTCGCCGCCTCGACGGCGTCGCGCGCATTCTGAAGGACCTTGGCCCAGTCGCCGTCGGCAATCGCCGGCTTGGGCGCGATCCACGAACCGCCGACGGCCGGGACGATCGGCAGCTCGAGGTAGCTGCCGAAGTTGTCCTGCTTAAGCCCGCCCAGCGGGATGTACGAGAGCCCAAGGTGCAGGTAGGGCGCGGCCATCGACGTAAGGTGCTTCACGCCGCCCGACGTCTCGGCCGGGAAAAACTTCAACAGCTTCCGCCCGTGCCGGACGGCCGTCTCGATGTCGCTGGGCGTCACCACGCCCGGCACGAACGGCATGCCGACGTCTGCGGCTGCGTCCAGAACGTCGCTGCTGCAACCTGGAGCCAAGGCAAAGTCGGCCCCGAGGTCGTTGCCCTGCCGAACGAGGTCGGGCGTGAGCACGGTGCCAAGGCCGAGCATGAGATCTGGCAGGTGCTTGCGGAGTCGCTTCGCCGCTTCGACCGACGCCGGTGTTCGCAGGGCCAGCTCGACGGCCCGCATGCCCGCTTCCCACAGCGCATCGCCCAGCGGCTCGGCATCGTCGGCGTTGTCCAGCACGACGACCGCCAGCACGCCAGCGGCGGCCAGGGCGTCGTACACCGTGTTCTCTGCATCGTTCATCGCCGGCCAGTGTCGCCAACGAGGCCACGTCAGTCGAGGACGATCACCTTTTCCAAAATCAGGTGGTTTCGGCCTCGGTACTCCGTCACACGACCTGTCACGCGGAAGCGACGATCAGGCGACGTGCTCACCGCACGCTCAACGGCCATCAGGTTCAGGTTTGCGACCAACTGCATCGGCGGATCGATGGCCGACGCGTCGGTGTCGCCGTCCGACTCGAAGACGAACAAAAAGCTGTTGTCGTCCAACTCGCGCACCCGGCCGACGCGATTGACCACGAACGTGCCTTCGCGAAGTAGCTTCGTCGAGTCGATCTCCGTCAGCTGAACCAGCGACGTTTCGGCATCTCTCGTGGTGGAGCCGGGCGTCGTCCGTGTCGCAGGAGCTTCGCCCAGAAGGCGATCGAGGATCGCGTCGCTCGGATCGTGCAGCGAGTGCGTGGTCGGCGTGACGCTTTGCTTCTGGACGGGCTTGTCGTCGCCCTCGGATTGAGCCACCGCGACACCCGACGCCGTCGTCAGCGTCAGAATCATCGCGCCGACAGCGAGGCGGCGGAACGGAAGGACGTGGTCGGCAGTGGTTCGTTGCGTCATCGTGGTGCGGGGCTGGCGTGTGCCGCGAAAAGCTACGATTTGGCTCGGGGCGATGGCAAAGGACGAATTCGGTACCAGTGTGCCAAGTCGCACGTCCGATAGCGACTCGCCAGATGCGACCGCGAAGGCCGCCTAATCTGTCCCCCTGCCGGTGGCGTTCGCCGTTGGCAGTGCTCCGCCTCGCCGGCATGGACGGCCGGGCCGAGGCAAGGGTCGGTCGTGAACCGGGTCAGGTCCGAGAGGAAGCAGCCCTAAGCGTCCCCGGCTCTGTGCCCTCGCCCCCCGGCCGTCCATGGCGACGAGTCGAGAAACCACACGACGCCGCGGCGCCAGCCGCGGATTTCTTTGCACCTCTGTGCTTGATCGCACCGTTGATCCGCGGCTAGCGCCGCGGCGTCCTTTGCGGGACACGGTTTCATCGATCCGCGCTGGCCGGTACGCTCGCCCGGCTCATGCGGCTCGCGATCGTCGCCAACCTCAACAAGATGCGCGTCCGCCCCGCCGCCGACGAGCTGGCAGAGTGGATTCGCCAGACCCACGGTGACCGCGTCGACGTCCTCGGCATCGATCCCAACGGCGACGAACGCGCCAAGAACGACGACCCGCCGCCCGGCACCACACGCCTCGACCTCGAAACCGTCGAGGCCGACGTCATCCTCGTCCTCGGCGGCGACGGCACCCTCCTCTCCGTCGCACGCCGACTCCAAGGCCGGCCGATCCCGGTCATGGGCGTCAACTACGGCCGGCTCGGCTTCCTCGCCGACTTTCGGCCCGACGACGTTCGCCACCATTTCACCGCCCTGCTCGAAGGCAAGCTGACGACCAGCAGTCGGCAGATGCTCGACGTCAGCGTGATCGCCGCCAACGAGCCGTGCGATCTGAGTGACGACAAAGCCGTCGCCGAGAAGCGTCGGTTCCACGTGCTCAGCCTCAACGACGCCGTCATCAACGCCGGCCCGCCGTTCCACATGATCGAGCTGGACCTCGGCACGGACGGCGAGTTCGGCGTCAAGGTCTTCGGCGACGGCATGATCGTCGCCACGCCGTCCGGCAGCACCGCGTACAACGTCAGCGCCGGCGGCCCGATCCTCAACCCACCGCTGCAGGGATTCTGCCTGACGCCCATCGCCCCGCACAGCCTGAGCTTTCGCCCGGTCATCGTCCCGAGCACCGCCCGCGTGATGATCGTCGCCGCCAAGGTCAACCGCGGCACGACGCTCGTCTGCGACGGCGCCGACTGCACCCGCCTGAAAGTCGGCGACCGCGTCGTCATCCGCCGCGCCGAGCGCGACCTCTTGCTCATCGAAAATCCCACCAGCCGCCGCTGGGACGCCCTCGCCGGCAAGCTCCACTGGGCCAAGACGCCTCGGTACAACGAGGCGGAGTGATCACATCTGTCCCGCGTAGCCGGCCACCGTCTCGGCGAACGGTGTCGGCGTCAGGTCGAAGTCGGCGAGGAGTTCCGTCGTGTCGCCGGCGTAGTCCTCGCGGGCCATTTGGATCTGGGCCTCGTTGAACGGCAGAAGCGATGCGGGCACGACCTTCGTCAGCAGGCCCGCGTACCACGACGGGACGCCGATGGCGATCTTGGGCTTGCCGCGGACGGCGGTTGAGATGTGCTTGTGCATCGTCGGCCAGTCCATCACGTCCGGGCCGGCGACGTTGTAGACCCGGCCGGCAGCGGCATCGTTCGTCAGCGCGTCGACGAAGATCTTGGCGACGTCCTTCACGTAGACCGGCTGGACCTTTCCACTGCCGCCGAGACCGAGCAGGCCGAAGCCGAAGTAGGGCATGAAGAGGAACGGCAACGCCTTGCCACGTGCCCAGTCGGCGGCCTGTTGCATGAACTCGCCGCGCGGGCCGTGGACAAGCGATGGGCGGAAGATGGTGTACGTCAGGCCGCTCGTGCGGACGAGTTCCTCGGCTTGCCACTTCGTCTTGTGATACGCGCTTACGGCATCGGGTCTGGTGCCGAGCGCGGACATGTGGACGTACCGCTCGACGCCGGCCTCGTTCGCCGCATCCAGCACGTTCCGCGTCGCCTCGACGTGCATCTTCTCGAACGTGACGCCCTTTGCCGGATTCTCGTCGATGATGCCGACGAGGTGGATCGCCGCATCGCACCCGTCCATTGCGGCCTTCAACGCGTCGCGATCGAAGAGCCCGCCTTTGAACGTCGTGACGAGGTCACTCTCGACGCTCAGCGGCGACGAGTTGACCAGAGCGGAGACGCGGATCCCACGGGCGATGAGTTCTTCGAGGACATTGGTCCCGACAAAGCCGGAGCCGCCGGAGAGGAAGACCCGCTGCGGCGATGTTGCGGTCAGTGCTTCATCCATCTGCCGCACGCTAGCCAGAGGCCGTGGTAAGCTTTCAGCATGCGCAGCGAATTCACCGCCATCGTCGAACGCGAGGACGACTGGTTTATCGCCTACGCCCCGGAAGTTCCCGGTGCGAACGGACAAGGCAAGTCGAAACAGGAAGCCCTTGACAGCCTGCGTGACGCGATCGAGTTGATCCTGGCAGATCGGCTCGAAGACGCCATGCGTGGTCTCCCCGAAGAAGCCGAGCGTGAGACGGTGGCGGTCGGATGAAGACCGCCGCCCTTCTCAGACATCTAAGGAAACACGGCTGTTTCCTCAAGCGAGAAGGAGCGAGTCACTCCTTGTGGACCAACCCTGCGACAGGACACACCGAAGCGGTGCCTCGGCACGTCGAGGTACCAAACTTGCTGGCGAGAAAGATCTGTCGGAGCCTCTCGGTCCCGCAGATCGGAGCTCGATGACACGCGGCTCTACAACCCGTGCTTGGCCATCTTCATCATGAGGTCGATGCAGCGGTTGCTGTAGCCCCACTCGTTGTCGTACCAGCTGACGACCTTGAAGAAGTGGTCGTTCAGGCCGATGCCCGCGCCGGCGTCGTAGATGCTGGAGCGTGGGTCGGTGATGAAGTCGCCGCTGACGACCTCGTCTTCGGTGTAGCCCAGCACGCCGTTCATCGGACCGTCGGCCGCGGCCTTCATGGCGGCGCTGATCTCGTCGTAGCTCGTCGCCTTTGTTGTGCGGAACGTCAGGTCGACGCAGCTCACGTCCATCGTCGGTACGCGGAAGGCCATGCCGGTCAGCTTGCCCTTGGTCTCTGGCAGACAGAGCCCGACGGCCTTGGCAGCGCCGGTGCTCGACGGGATGATGTTCATGTACGCGTTCCGACCGCCGCGCCAGTCTTTCTTGCTCGGCCCGTCCTGCGTCGGCTGCGTCGCGGTGACGGCGTGCACCGTGGTCATCAGGCCTTCTTCGAGGCCGAAGTTGTCGAGGATGACCTTGGTGATCGGGGCCAGGCAGTTGGTCGTGCAGCTGGCGTTGCTGACGACGTTTTTGCTCGGGTCGTACTGGTCGTCGTTGACGCCCATCACGTACGTCGGGACTGTCTCGGGGCTCTTGGTCGGAGCGCTGATGACGACCTTCTTCGCACCGGCCTTGAGGTGCGCACTGGCGGCCTCTTCCGTGGTGAACAGACCCGTCGACTCCAGAACGACGTCGCAGCCCAGGTCGCCCCACGGCAGGTTGGCCGGGTCCCGCTCGCTGAACGTCGGGATCTCACGACCGCCGACCGTGAGCTTCGTGTCGCCGCTTCGGCCGAGCGCGCCACCCTTGGTGTCGTCGTAGCGACCGTGGATCGTGTCGTACTTGAGGAGGTACTCGAGGTTGTCGGCACCGACCAGGTCGTTGATGCCGACGATCTGGATGTCGTCGTCGCTGCGGTAGGCGGCGGCGCGGAAGACGAGGCGGCCGATGCGACCGAAACCGTTGATGCCGACTTTGAGAGGCATGGTGTTTGTGGGGCGTGCGGGTGCCGGCGTGATCCGGCAGTGGGGTTGACCAGGCGGCGATCCGCGTGGCGAAACCACCCTAGAACCGGCGCTCGTCACGGACAACGTGCGACCCGTCGCGACAGAACGCCCGGCCTCTGCGACCCATCGATGCCGCTGCAATCCAAGGCTCGTCCACAACACGCCCGCCCTGCATGTCATCGCAGGCCACGCCGCTAGCATCGCACGCGTCGTGCCCCGCGCTCCTGTTGCCATTCCCAAGACGCGCTTCGCGACGATGCCCGGCGACTACGACGAGGACGACGCGACCGCCTCCCGGCCTGCGGTGTTCGTCGTCGGCAAACGAGCGCCGATGCTTACGCCCGAGTTCGATGAGGCCGAGCCCGTCGGCGACGCGTTCAACGCGATCCTGCGACTGACGGCGGTGTCGAGCGGCGCGGGTCGGCCGCGACTGCTGGTGTCGCTGGCGACGCTGCCGGCGAACCAGCGGGCGGTGGTCCGGGCCGCCAAGCGTGTCAGGCCGGACGCGGAAGTCCTGCTGTTCGACTGCGGCCTGCACAGCGCGTTGCTCGCCGAACTCGTCCTTCAAGGGGCCGACGGCATCATCGATGACGACGGGACGGTCCGCCGGTTCGGCCAGTCGCACGACGTGGACGGACAAACCGATTCTGAGGGTTCCGACGTCTCCGACTCGACCTTCGACACGGGTCCCGTGCTCACCGCTGCCGAGCTGGCGGCCCTGCTGGACGACCTGCCGTGAGTCATCGACGCTTGGCCACTTGTTCGCATCGCTTGCCCGGGGCGTGTGTTTGGGGCACACTTCCCCTTGCGGTGCTCGCCGCGTGGGGCAGGCGACACCGCCGACCCGGGAGATGCGCATGGCGGTCGTGAAGCACATCCACAAGACGGCGTCGACTGCGCAGGCGGCTCTGCCGTCGCCGCCCTCGCGCGTCCTGCTGGCCGGCCCGTCGGCGGAGTCGCTGGCGGCGGCGGTGCGACGCGTCCGTCCGACGGCAGAGGTCGAAGTCGTCGAAACCGCCCTGGACGCCCTGGCCGAGGTGGCCCTGGCCGCGGACGCCCATCCGTTCGAGGCCGTCGTCGCGGACGTCCGTGAGGCGGCAGAGGTCCAGGCCCTGCGCGACCGACTCGACGTCGGCGGGCTTCCTGCCGGGCGGCTCGTCGTCACCAGCGACGTGCCCGACGACTGGACCGGTCACGGAGCCGACGACACGCTCGCCCTGCCCGCCGCAGACGAAACGCTTCGCCAGACGCTTTTCCCGACCGGAATCGACTCTCCGGCACCGTCCAGGCGATCCAGCCCCTCGAGCGTTCCGGAGCTTGACGCGCACACGCTGCTCGACGCCATGTCGACCAGCCTCGGCCACGGAGTCGAGGCCACCGTCGCCAAGCTCAACCGTCGCCTCGATGCACATCGTCTCGCACTGGTCCACGGCGAGCGTCCGTCCGAGCCGTTCCAGGCTCCGGTCACGAGCGAGCTGCACCTCGTCTGGCACGGCGATGCCGAGGACGAAGCCGAGGGCGACGTGCTGCGTCACGACCTGATGACGCTGGCGGATCTGCTGTCGCGACTGGCAGCCATCGACCGCAAGCACTGCAAGCTCAAGCGGTTGGCCTTGTTCGACGACCTGACCGGCTGTGCGAACAAGAAGTACTTCCACCACTTCCTCGGCGGCATCATCGAGCGTGCGAAGCGCGACCGGTTCCCCGTCACGCTGCTGGTCTTCGACATCGATAACTTCAAGCTCTACAACGATCGCCACGGCCACGCGACGGGCGATCGCATCCTGAAGGAGACGGGCGAGCTGATCCGACGATGTGTCCGCGACCACGACTTCGTCGGCCGGATCGGCGGCGACGAGTTCGCCGTCATCTTCTGCGAGACCGACGACGGCGACACGCCCGAAGGCATCGAGGACCACCGCCGCACGGGTCGCGTGCCCAAGGGTCCGCTGCAGATCGCGGCTCGGTTCCGCCGGCTGATCAGCTCGCCGGAGTTCGCCGCACTGGGCAGCAGCGGCGTCGGCAGGCTCACCATCAGCGGTGGCATGGCGGTCTACCCCTACGACGCCACCGACGCCGAAGGCTTGCTGGCCAAGGCCGATCACGCCCTCCTGTTCGGTGCCAAGCGCGGCGGCAAGGACGGCATCAGCCTCGTCGGCGAAGGCGCCGAGGACTCAGACCAACCCCTCTCGTAGGGACCGGAAGCCCCATCCCGCGGGTCTACGACCCGCAGGGCGAGTGACGCGGAGAGCCTCTGACATCGAAGTTGGTCAGCCGTCCCCTACCATCTCGCCATGCGGGCGGAGCCGGCAGACGACGACGTGAGCATGGACGAAGCTGATCACCCACAACGCGACGACTTCCCCACCGGACTTTCCGACCGGTCGGCTGTCGATGTCGACGTGGTCGACGCACCGTGCGAGGATGCCGAGCTCGAAGCGATCCTCCTGACCGCGGACAAGCCTCTCTCCACCGCCAAGCTCGCAGCATGGCTGGCAACGAGCGGAATCGAAGTGGAGGCCTGCGTCGAGCGGCTCAACGCCCACTACGACGATGCAGGCCGAGCGTTTGAGATCGCTCGTGTGGCGGGTGGCTGGCGCGTTCAGACGACGGGCGAGCACGACGAATTGGTCCGCCGAGTGACGGAACGTCCGCGCAGCAAACGACTTGGCCTCTCCGCGATGGAGACGCTGGCAGTCGTCGCGTACCGGCAACCAGTGCTGCGGGCCGACATTGACGCCGTCCGCGGTGCGGCCAGTGCCGACGCGCTCAGGACGCTCATGGATTGCGGGCTCGTTCGCGTGCGGGGACGCGCGGACCTACCAGGTCGGCCTCTGCTGTACGGCACGACAGAAGCCTTCCTCGACCGTCTCGGTCTCGACAGCCTCAAGCGGCTGCCGGCCTTAGCCGGCCAGGGCGAACCGGTGGCGTGACATCGCGGCCGACAGGTCAAGAGCGAGAGCACGCACCGCGACGCCACATGCGTGACGGCGAGAGACGCTGCGTTCGTGATGACCTACGACCTCGACTCCGCCCCATTACCCCGCTGCGAAACGTGCCCGTTTTCCCTAGTAACGAGCACTATTCGACAGGATGCTGCCCGGAAGAGCGAACCGCTCCCAGGAGGTGCCACTGCACTTGGGGCAGCGACGCGGGGGGCTCAGACCGTCGGACGGCTCGTAGCCGCAGTTGCGGCACTGGGTCTGGTGGATCGTCATCCGCTCGGTAAGCGGCTGATGGGGGTCGAACGTGGGGTGAATTCCACGCGATGCGAAAGCGTCTGAACCGATGCTCATATCTCTTACTCCTTAACAGTAAAGATCCTGCGGTCGCTCGCAGGACGCGAGTGGCCGTTGCCGAGGGCGGGAATGCAAGCTCCGTGCCAGACGCAAGAAACAGACGACGACACCGCCGCCGTGCGGGGTCATTCTTCATCCGATCCTGACGAGATCGGCCCTCAATTCACCGGAGAATGCCGCTTCCAGACCGTCTTCACACATCGGCACGCCACAACCTGTTGCACGGCAACCCCGAAGGCCGGCCCGCGCGTGACGCGCTGACATCGCGCCCGCCATTCCGTCGGTCAATCTGACGGCTGGGCGGATCCTGCTGCACCTGCGGGCGGACCACGTCACACGATCGGATCAGCCCGTCGTTCGCAGACCGCTGGCGATCGCGTTGATGCTCAGAAGCAGTTGCGGCAAAAGCCCTTCGGCCGATCCGTCGTCGTCGCCCGCCCGAAGCTGACGCCACTGACGCAGCAGCTCGATCTGGCGATGGTGCAGCACCCGCAGGCGTGCATCACGCAGCGAAAGCGTCTTGACCATCCGAGGGCGACGAGCTTCCAATGGCTCGCCGCTGAGCCGATTCAACATCGTCGACGTCTGATCGAACTCTTCCAAGATTCTCCCCAGCATCGACTTACGGACGCCCTCGTCCTGCACCAGCTCGGCGTAGGCGTGCATCAGGTCGACGTCGGCGCTGGCAATGTTGGTCTCGACGTTGGTCAGCAGGTAGTTGAGGAAGGGGTACGTCGTCACGCCCGTCTTGCGATCGGCGAGCTTGTCGAACCACGCCGGCTCCTCCTCGGCCAGACGGGCCAAGGCCGATCCGACGCCGAACCAGCCGGGCAGGTAGAAGCGTGCCTGGTTCCACCCGAAAACCCAGGGAATCGCACGCAAATCGTCCAGCGTCTGCCGACCCGAACGCCGGCTCGGCCGCGATCCGATGTTGCTCTGCTCGAGCGCGTCGATCGGCGTGGCCGCGCGGAAGAAGTCGATAAACCCATCCTGAGCAACGATTTCGCGGTACGCGTCTGCACTGAAAGCCGCCAGCATCTCCGCCGCCGGACGCAGTGGATGAGCTGGAGGTTGCTGCTGGCCGAAGCTGGCTCGGTTCTGCAGCGTGACGCCCGTCACGCCCGCGACCAGCAGCTCGAGGTGATAAGCGGCCGAGTCGTTGGTCGCGAACTTCTGGGCGACCGTCTCGCCCTGCTCCGTTAGACGCACGTCGCCACCCAGCGATCGCTGCGGCAGGCTCTCCAGGAATCGGTGCGTCGGACCCGCCCCGCGACTGATCGTCCCGCCTCGGCCGTGGAAGAAGCGGAGCCGAACCCCTTGCTCATCAGCGACATCCGTCAGCTCTTCCTGACACCGATGCAACGCGAACTGAGCGGCGAGAATGCCACTGGTCTTGTTGGAATCGCTGTACCCGAGCATCGCCTGTTGCACCGGCAGCGTGGTCTCACGGCTGGTCAGCAGGCTCGGCGGACGACCCGGCCGGTTTTGAATGGTGGCTTGGGTGACCGGATGAGCCAGGAACGCCTTCATCAAGCCCGGAGCCGCTTCCAGATCGTCCTGCGTCTCGAAGAGCGGCACCACCGGCAGCGGGCAGATCAACCGCCCACCGCCTTGCTGGGCATCGACTTGGAACCGGGCCAGCCCCGCCTCGCGGGCAAAGACGTAGACGACCAGCAGGTCGCTCAGACGCCGTGTCATGCTGACGATCAGCGGGCCAAGTCCATACGTTCCGTGCTGATCTGCATGCTCGGCCAGAACTCGAAGCGTGGCAACGACTTCGTCGCACTCTGGGCCGATCTTGCGCCCGAACCGGGCAAACGGCCGAGGCCCGCCGAGTTCGACGTCGAGGAACGCCAGCCGACGCTCCTCCGACCACTGTGCCCACGATGCTCCGTCCGGAACATTCGCAGCAGCAAGGAGTTGCGCGAACGCTCGCTCGTGGAAGTCGCTGTTCTGGCGAACATCGAGCTTGGCGAGGTGGAAGCCGATGACGTTGCAGCGCCGGATCGCCGGTGCGACGTCCGCCCGCGCCAGCCGCTCGGCCCCGACGGCGACGAGCGAGCGGTGCAGCAGCCGAAGGTCCTCCGCCAACTCGCCCGGATCGCCATAAACCGCCCCACCCGCCCCACCCGCCCCGCCCGCCGCCGGGTCGCCTAGGTGAGCCTTCATCAGAAGGCTCATCAGTCGCCACGGCTCATCCGGGTGCCGGACGCTTGCGTCGTGGTAGGTACTCGGGTGGTACTCGGCCAGCTCCTCGATTCGCTCAAGAAGTTCCGCGCTAGGTCTCTGAACATGCCCACTTAAGCTCATCGATGTCGCAACGACATCCAGCGACCGCCGATGCACCGCCATCGCCGCCTCGCGCAGCTCGCCGAGCGTCTTGCGGGTGACGGCATGGGTGACGCCCGGATGGCCGTCGCGATCGCCGCCCGCCCAGAAGCCGAAGGAAATTTCAGGAAGATTGGCCGGATCGTCCCCCAGCTCGCCGTGCCCCGCCGCCGACCACGCACGCTTGAGCCGGGCGTCCACCTCTTCCACCGCTTCGGGGAAGACCTCGCGCAGGTAGTAGAGCAGGTTGGCCCGCTCGGCATTCAGATCCGGCTTCTGGAGTAATATTTCCCCCGTTCTCCAAAGTCGCTCTAATGCTGCTTGTACGCGTTCTTTTAATAAATTTCTAGACGCGTTTGTCTTAGGTGGATGGGCGATCTGATTTAAGAGATCATAGAGCTTCCGGTGCTGCTCGATGACCGTGCTCGGCTTGGCCTCGGTCGGGTGGGCCGTCAGGACCGGCTCGACGCGGACGTGCGGGAGCGCCGCCTTGACGCGCTCGGGGTCGAGGTCGGCCTCGGCCAGATCGCGCAGCGTTCGGCCCCAAAGCCCCGGTTCGGCGGCCGGGCCGCGCTGCGACTCGCGCTCTTGCCGGACCTCGCCGGCGACGTGCTCCTCGACCATGTTGAGCAGCTGGAACCAGATCGAGTCGACCTGGGCCAGGCGGTCGTATGCCCGCCCGGTCTGTGCCGGCGGGACCGAGGCGATGTCGTCCAGGTGCCTGGCCGCCTCGTGCTCGCCGAGGCTGACCAGGACGTCGCGCAGGCACTCGCTGAGGTAACTCAGCCGTCGATCGATGGTCTCCAGCCCCGCGGCCGTCAGCGACTGATCCCCGCCGGTCGGGGAAACGTCATCAGTCGTTTGGGTGGAGGAGCCGGACATCTGCCCACGTTGTAGGGGCTGCGCGGGCGACTCACACGCAACAAAAACACGGGCCTGGCGGTTTGCCAGACCCGTGCTCGGGTTCGTTCGTCTCGAAGCCGCCTGGTCAGACGGTCGTCTCGACGTAGGGCAGAAGGCCCATGAATCGGGCGCGCTTGATGGCGCGGGCGAGCATCCGCTGCTGACCGGCCGAGACGCTGTTGCGGCGTCGGCCTTGCATCTTGGCGTTGCTGCTGAGGTGACGGCGAAGGGTCTCCGTCTCCTTGTAATCGATGTATTTCGTGCCGTTCTCGGCGGTCTTGATCAGGCGGGGAAGCTCCTGCCTGGGTTCGTCACCGTCGGTCGGCCGACTTCCGGGGGACGAATCCCGGCTGCCTCGGTCTGTGCGGGCCATGACTGCTCCTGGGTAGTGGGAAAAG
This sequence comes from Planctomycetota bacterium, assembly GCA_038746835.1. NCBI lineage: Bacteria > Pseudomonadati > Planctomycetota > Planctomycetota bacterium. Next base: position 32,969 of record JBCDKH010000013.1, read on the forward strand.
GACTTTTCGGGCGGGGAGGCTAGGCGCGGCACGCAGCCGACGCGTCGTAGCGTGCCACATGCCGCCAAAGCCCCTGACCATCGCACTCGTCGGCGGCACGGGACGGGTCGGGCGGTTGCTGCGGCAGGAGGTCGATGCGGACGACACGCTGTCGATTGTCGGCGACCTGCGATCGGGCGATGCGGTTCCGGCTGATGCCGACGTGCTGATCGACTTCTCGTCACCCGCCGGGCTTGCGGAGTTCGCAACCAAGGCGGCCGACGCGGGGGTGGCGATCGTCTCGGGGACGACGAGCCTGGATGATGGTGCGAACGACGCCCTCACCTACGCCAGCGGCAAGGTGGCGGTGCTTCACGCGACCAACACGTCGCTCGGCGTGGCTCTGCTCAACCGGCTCGCCGCCGATGCCGCACGGGTCCTCGGGCACGACGCCGACATCGAGATCGTCGAACTGCACCACAATCAGAAGCAAGACGCCCCCAGCGGCACGGCCGACACGCTGGCCCGCCGGATCCTCGACGCCCGCGATCAGACCGACGCCGACCTTCGCCTCGGCCGTGTCGGCACGATGGCCATCCGTGAGCCGGGCACGGTCGGCGTTCACTCGCTGCGGCTGGGCGACGTCGTCGGAAGGCACGAGGCGCACTTCGCCACGACCGGCGAGCGACTGTGCGTCTGGCACGAGGCGACGGATCGGCGGACGTTCGCCCGCGGAGCTATCCGGGCTGCACGCTGGATCGTGGGGCGATCGCCCGGTCTGTACGGCATGGACGACGTCCTGGCCGACGCGCTCGGGACCGTCTGACGCGGGATTGCAGCAGCCAAACGCACGCAAATCGCGTATCGTCGCCGCTGGGGTCGACGTCCTGTCGGCCTGCTCACCTGCCTTGGAGGACGGTTGACCATGAGTCGGATGCGGTTGCTTGTTGCGCTTTGGGGTGTGCTGGCGTTGGGGCTGGCGACACCGGTTTGGGCCCAGCCGGAAAGGCGTCCGCCGCCGTCGCCGGAGGAGGTCGACCGTGCCGTCCAGCGCGCAATCGACGCGTTGTACGCCCGGCACAAGCCGGACCTGCTGTGGGAAAACCAGCCCTTCAGCAAGCGTGACCCGACCAAACGCCACGGGCCCAACGATGGCCAATGGGGCGGGCTGACGTCGATCGTCACCTACGCCCTGCTCGCCGCGGGCGAAGACCCGTCGGACAACCCCAAGCTCCAGGCCGCCATCAACGGTCTGACGCAGGCTCAGATCGAGGGCGTCTACGCGCTGGGCATGCGGGCCCAGGTCTGGCACAACCTGCCGCCTCGGCCCGAGTACCAGCGGGCGATGGCCCGCGACTACGACCTGCTGGTCGAAGCCATCCAGGGCAACGACGTCTCCGTCCGCGGACAGAACCGCCGGAACCGCGGGCTGTTCGACTACATGCTCAACGAGACCAATCGCATCGACCTCTCGGTCAGCCAGTACGGCGTGCTGGGCTTCTGGGCCGCAGCGCAGTATGGGGCTCAGGTGCCGCCCGGTTTCTGGAAGGAGATGGAAGACGGCTGGCTCCGCACGCAGCAGGAGAACGGCATGTGGGCCTACGGCGGGACGCCGCGCGACAACCACCCGGGCTCCGTCGCGATCACCACGGCCGGGGTCGCCTCGCTCTTCATCACCAACGACTACCTCCGCAGCACGCCCAACTGCAACGGCAACCAGTTCAACCCGGCGATCGACCGCGGGCTGGCCTTCATCGCGGAGCACATGCCCTACCTGCTCGGGTTTGAGACGGCGCCGAACGCTGTCGTCGAGCGGCAAGCCAACGTCAAGACCCACACGCTCTACACGCTCTACGGCATTGAGCGCATCGGCGTAGCCAGCGGTCGCAAGTACATCGGCGGCATCGACTGGTACGCCGAGGGCGCGCGGTACCTGCTCAAAAAGCAGAACAAGTCGGGCATGTTCGGCGGCTTGCCCGACACGGCCTTTGCCATCCTCTTCCTCGTCAACGGACGCCAGCCGCCCGCGATCACCAAGCTTGCCTTTTCCAGCGAGGCCAACCAACGCCAGAGTGCGTGGAATCAGCGATCGCGCGACGTCGGCAACCTCGTCGATTACATCGAGTACACCGACGAACGCGAGGTCAATTGGATCAGCTACCAGTTCGGCTCCAACGACAACGTCGAAGATGCCGTCGCCGAGCTGCACGACTCGCCCATGGCCCTGCTCGCCGCCGGTGGTCGACTGGCGCTGCGTCCGGACGACAAAGAGGCGCTCAAGCGCTATCTCGAAACGGGCGGGTTCCTCGTCATCAACGCCGACTGCAGCGACCGCGGCATCATCCGTCAGGCACGCGAGCTGGGCACCGAGCTCTTCGGCGATCGCGGGTACGAGTGGCGTCGCCTGCCGGAAGATCACCCGATCTACACGACGCAGAAGTTCAACCTGAAAAACGTCCGACGCCAGCCCGAGCTGCTCGGCCTGTCCAACGGCGTGCGCGAGCTCATGGTCATCGCCACCGGCGACCCGGCCAGGGCCTGGCAGCTGCGCGACCTCTCGCAGGACGGGCCGATGGAGCTGGGCGTCAACCTCTACCTCTACAGCGTCGGCAACCTGCC
>JBCDKH010000014.1 GCA_038746835.1 Planctomycetota bacterium
ACGGCAACGACCTCTGGACCGTCGAACGCGCCGGGGGCGTCGCACGCCCGCTCGCCAGCCCGCCCGGACAGGAGCTCTTTCCCAAGTTCAGCCCCGACGGCCAGACCATCGCCTTCGTCGGCAACTACGACGGCGACCGCGACCTCTACCTCATCGACAGCTTCGGCGGCCTCGCCCAGCGGCTCACGTACCACCCGAGCAACGAGCTCCTCTGCGACTGGGCCGGCGACAATCGCCTGCTCTTCAGCGCCGGCGGTCGCAGCCACCGTCCGCAGCCGCGGCAGACCAGGCAGCTCTACTTCCTCGACGTCGACAACCCCGCCCAGCAGGAAGAGCTGCCCGTGCCGTACGGCGTCAACGCCAGCCTCGGCGAAGACGGCAAGACCCTCGCCTACACGCCCAACTCCCGCGACTTCCGCACCTGGAAGCGGTACACCGGCGGCCTCGCGACCGACATCTGGCTCTACGACCTCGAGGACAACACCGCAACACCAGCCACTGATTGGGAGGGCACCGACACCGCCCCGATGATGTTCGGCGGCAAGCTCTACTACCTCAGCGACCGCATCGACGACGCCAACGACACCGGACGACTCAACCTCTTCGAGTACGACCCGACTACGCAAGAAATCCGCCGCATCACGAACCACACCGACTGGGACGTCAAGTTCCCCAGCATGGGCCCCGGCCCCGACGGCAACGGCGAGATCGTCTACCAGTACGGCAGCGACCTCTACCTCGTCGGCCTCGACGAAGGGGCTAAGCCGACGGCAGTGAAGGTGCAGATTCCGGGTGCGACGCCGAAGCTCGCCGGTCGCACCGTCGACGCCGCCGAGTTCGTCGGCTCGGCCGCCATCGGCCCGACGGGCAAGCGCGTGCTCATCGAAGGCCGCGGCGACATCTTCAGCGTCCCGGCCGAAACCGGCTTCGTTCGGCCGATCACCGACTCGCCCGCATCGGCCGAGCGTTACCCAGCCTGGAGCCCCAACGGCCGATGGGTGCTCTTCAGCAGCGACGCCGATGGCGAGTACAACCTCTACCTCCGCCGTGCCGACGCCCCGGCGGGCATGGGCGAGGCGACGAAGCTCACCGACCTGACCGGCCGCTTCTGGTCCGCCGGCCAGTGGTCGCCGGATGCCAGCAAGATCGCCATCAGCGACCAGACCGGCCGACTGACGTTGATCACGTTCCCCGCCGACGAGCCGGAAGAGACCGGCGACGAGGACGCAACGACCAATCCAGACGAGGCCGAAGCCGTCGACCCGAACGTCCCGCCGACACCCGAGAGCGTCGTCGAGATCGACAGCAACCCGACCGGCAGCCCGATCACCGTGAGCTGGTCGGCCGACTCCCGCTGGCTCACCTACAGCCGCGGCGACGACGTCGCCTACACGTCGGGCGTCTACCTCTACGACACGACCGCCGACGAGCCCGAGCCTCTGAAGGTCACGAGCGACTTCTTCAACGCCACCAGCCCGGCCTTCGATCGCGAGGGCGACTGGCTCTACTTCGTCTCGTCGATGGACTTCCGAGGCCCCAGCTACGAGCAGGCGGGCACGACGTTCGTCTACGACAATCTCGACCGCCTCATCGCCGTGCCGCTGCGCGAGGACGTCGAGAACCCGATGCTCCCCGAGCTTGACGAGGAAGAGATCGAAGAACCCGAAGCCAAAGAGGAAGAAGAGAACGAAGAGCCCCCAACGACGCAGCCCGCCACGCAACCGGCAGACGAAGCGGAAGCTGACGAGGCCGACGACGCCGAAGCGGACGACGAAGAAGACGCCGGCATCGCCTTCGACGCCGAGTCGCCCATCCACGCCAACTGGTCCGGCGAATTGCGTGGCCTCGGAGCGATGGGTGCTCCCGATCCGTCCCCCTTCACGATGACCATCTTCGCCTACGCCGACGGCTCCTTCGCCGGCAACAGCACTGCTGACGGCGAAACCACCGACTTCGACTCCGTCGACTTCGCCGACGGCACGTTCACCTCAACAAGCACGCAAGGCCCGATCACGGCAACGATGACGGGCACGCTCGACGGCGACGAACTCACGGGAACCTGGGAAGCCGCCATGAACGGCCAAGCCCTCGTCGACGGCACCTGGAGCGCAACACGCTCCGGTCCCATCTCCGACGAAGACGTGGCCGAAGCTGCCGAATCCGGCGGATCATCGAGTGGCGACGTCGACCCGGTCGAGATCGACCTCGACGGCTTTGAAGAACGGGCCATGCTCCTGCCCGTCTCGAAAGGCTCGTTCGGCAACCTCGCCGTCAACGACAAGAACCAGCTTCTCTACGTCCGTCAGGCCGACGGCGTCTCGAGCATCAAGCTCTTCGACCTCTCTGACGACGATCCCGAAGAGGGCAACGTCGTCAGCGGCATCATCTCGGCCGGCTCGTTCTGGCCCGGCTTCCAGATGTCGGCGGACGGCAAGAAGCTCCTCGTCGGCGCTCCGCGCCCCGGCCAATTCGGAGTGCTCCTGGGCGGCGGACGGCAGGTCGGCATGGCCGTCCTCAACGCCAGCAAAGGCCAGTCGATCAGCAAGCTCGTGCCCACAGCCGGCATGGAAAAGCGCCTCGAGAACCCGCGCGACGAGTGGCGCGGCCTCGTGACCGACGCCTGGCGACGCAATCGCGATTTCTTTTACGTCGAGAACATGCACGGCGTCGATTGGCCCGCCGTCCTCGACCAGTACCTGCCGATGGTCGACGACGCCACCAGCCGTGAAGACGTCGGCTACATCATCGGTGAGATGATCGGCGAGCTCAACGTCGGCCACGCCTACGGCTGGGGCGGCGACTCCGACGAGAGTCAGCCCAGCCGCAACGTCGGCCTGCTCGGGGCCGACTTCGAACCCGCCGGCGAGTCGGCCTTCAAGTTCGTCAAGATCCTCAGCGGCGCGCCGTACGACCACGACGCCAAGGGCCCGCTGACCATGCCCGGCGTCGACGTCGAGCCGGGCGAGTTCCTCCTCGCCGTCAACGGCCGCCCGGTCGACGCGACGCAGAGCGTCTACAAGCCGTTCCTCAACCTCGCCGGCCGGCTGACGACGCTCACTGTCAGCGACAAGCCCGAGCTGGACGACGAGAACGAGAACCAGCGCGACGTCACGGTCCGTCCCATCGCGAACGAAACGTCGCTCCGCTTCCGCGACTGGATCACCCACAATCGCCAGCTCGTCGCCGAGAAGACCGACGGCCGCGTCGGCTACATCTACGTGCCCAACACCGGCATCGAGGGCCAGAACGAGCTGTTCCGCCAGTTCCACGGACAGATGCACCTCGACGGCCTCGTCATCGACGAACGGTGGAACGGCGGCGGGCAGATCCCGACGCGGTTCATCGAGCTGCTCAACCGCCCGCGGACCAACTACTGGGCCCGCCGCGACGGCCGCGACTGGGCCTGGCCGCCCATCTCCCACCAGGGCGTGCAGGCGATGCTCATCAACGGCAACGCCGGCTCCGGCGGCGACATGTTCCCCTGGCTATTCAAGCGTGCCGAGCTCGGCCCGCTCGTCGGCACCCGCACCTGGGGCGGCCTCGTCGGCATCACCCAGATGCCCCCACTCATCGACACCGGCTACGTCGCCGTCCCCAGCTTCGGCTTCTACGAAACCGACGGCACCTGGGGCATCGAAGGCCACGGCGTCGACCCGGACATCGAGGTCATCGACGACCCGTCGAAGATGGCCGACGGCACCGATCCCCAACTCGAAGCCGCCATCGACTACGTGATGGCCGAACTCGAAGCCGGCCGCGGCTACTCACCCGCCGACCGACCCGCCGACCCCGACCGCCGCGCCGTCGGCATCACGGAATCGGACAAGTAGTCGGAGTCGCCCCGCAACACTCACTGAGCCGAGCGGCCCGCCCGGATTGGGCCGGGCGGGTCGCTCTCATCGGAGCCGTTGTAGTGGTGGGATGTCGTCCAGATCATCGAAGCCGCCGGCGCGTCTGTCGGCATCTCGATTGTCTGGCCATTCGGCTTTGCCGAAGAGCACGTCGCGAGAGTCATTGCCACCGAAGCGGTCGGCACCGGATTCACCGAACAGGCGATCGCGGCCAGCTGTGCCGGTGGTCGTGCCGTTCGCGCTGCCCACAGTCACGGCGTCAGCGTCGATGTCCATCAACCCGCGCGTATCGATGTCGATGCCTGAGAAGTCGACCCGGTCGTCGGCTTCCTCCGTGAACAGCTTGATGCGATCAACACCGGATCGATCGAAGAACTGCGTGACGGTGTGTAGCCCGAAGCGCATTTCATCGCCACAAAGCACGATCGAGAGGACGTCCTCGAGATCGGTCCAGAAGGTCGTGACGCCGCGCTCTTGCTTATCCAACTCGGTGACGTCCTCTTCGTCGTTGCGGTGCTCGTAATCATTGTCGTCTTCATCGCCACCGCTGCCCGCACTTGACGCTTCGCTGACAATCTCAGCACCGATCTCTTCCAGGTAATCAGCCCAGTAAGGGTCAAGCGGCGGGAGGACCGGGTCCACGTCTGGCAAGGCCGGACCCACGAGCCCGCCGACGAGGAAGACCGCTTCCTCGGCCGCGTCGGGCAGGAGTGCGTCGGAGACGGACGTGCCGAACTCGTCTTGAAGTTGCTGGTTGGTCAGTTCAATCAGTTCGGGCCGGACGTACTCCGCGAGTTCGCCGCCCGCCGGTACTGGCACGAAATCGCCGGCTTGCTGGGGGAAGTAGAGCCCGACGTTCTCGAAGCCGGGGATGTCGAGGACGATCCGGTCCGGAAGCAAGATCGGTGGCACGTTGTTGAGTTGTTCCTCGTCGAAGAACGCATCATCGCCAAACAGGCCACCGGCGAGGCCGAGGTCGCGCGAGATGTCCATCAGGATGCCGATGCCGTCGTCGGCATAGTCGATGTCGGCCCCGTCGAACAACGGACCCGGCGGGAGAAACTCGACGTCCCGGATCTCCAGGTTTCGTGGCCCACGGTCTGGGGCGTTGATGCGAATGCCGACCGGAGCGGCGATCTCTGCGTTGTCGATGACGGCGTCACCTTGCCGCTGGGCCGCGATGCCGACAGCGAAGCCCTCCAGGGTGACGTCGCGGACCGTGATGTCGTTCTCGTTCGAAAACTGGTCAAGCTTGATGCCGACGGAGTCCTCTACGCCGGTGCCAAAGAGATTGACATTCTCGAACGTAAGCCGGCCGGAGTACGGCGCGGCGATGCCGGAGAGGGAGACGTTCCATGCGGTGAAGTCGGTGAAGGTCGAATGCAGCCTGTTCTCGTAAGCGTCCGGCACGCCGGCGATGATCCCCTCGTCGACGTAGAACTGATCGTTGCCGTCGCGGTTGTCGGTGTGGAGATAGGCCACGACAAGGCCCTTGGGGGCGTTGTAGGTCGCGTTGCCGTCGAAGCTGGGAACGGGGACCTGCTTACTGCGGACGAGTGTGCCGTCAGGGCCGATGAGTTCGCCGTTCGGGAGGTTGCCAACGTCAACCATGTTCTCGCCGAGGCCGCGTTCGACCAGGCCGAGGGTCCAGTAGATGAAGCCGTGGCCGGTCGCGCCGGAGACGACGTTGTCCTCGACGGTGACGCCGGCACCGTGGAACCAGAACCCGTCACCCTGCCAGCCGAAGTCCTGAGTGAGGACGCGGAAGTCGGGCGACTGATCTTCGTTAACCTCGGTGTCGGGCGGATTGGGGTTGCCATTCGGGTTGATCGTTCGGATGGCGATGTTGCCGACGAACGATCCGACCTCGTCGCCGGCCTCGGTGTTGAACGCGGCGCCAGTCGTGTTGTGGGCGACGTTGTCGAGGAAGTCGACGTTGGACGAGTGGTTGACGTAGGCCCAGCCCGGGTCGTCGCGGACGACGGCACCTTGCACGATTGCCGGCGCACCCGACGGACCGCCACGATGGAAGTGGACGGTGTACCGGCCGCGCACGTTGAACCCGCCGAGCTCATCCACCTCAGTCCGTTCCGTGCCGATCGATTCCTCCGACCCGGTGATCAACCGCCAGTCCTGCAGATCGATTGACTTATCAGTCCGGCCCAACCCTTCGAAGGCAACGTACCTGGCGTCGACATCGTTGGTGTGCATGAACATCACGTGGCCACGCCGGTCGATCGCGGTGTTCTCGGAGGTGAAGACGACGTTGCGTGTGAGGTTGGCGACGTGGACGTCCAGGTCGGGCCGCGGGGCGACGTGGTCGGTGGCAAGTGGTCGGTCGATCGTGACGACGTTGCCGTCGAGCGCGGTGATCGTGACGAGCTCGTCGCCAGCCGGGTCGGCCGGGTCGGTGCCGGCGACCGTGATGACGTCGCCGACCCGCCAGCCCGTCGGCTCGGCGGTGAGTGTGAGTTCGGTCGACCCGGCCGATGCACCGCCATCAAGCGCGAGGAACGCCGTCCTCTCCTCGCCGTGGATGAAGGTCCGGCCGTGGAGCAACGCGCCCCGACTCAGCAGCCGCGGGTCCCACGTTCGGTCGATCGCACCGGTGTCGGCGACGACAACGCGTGCCGTCACATCCTCGGCGACCGGATTCGCCGCCGTGCCGATTTCCAACACGCCGGTCATCGCGCTGACGAGCGTGTCGACCCGAAGCTCGGTGTCGACGTCCGTGGCGAACCGGAGCGTGCCGTCGAGGCGGACCGTCAAGATTGCCTCAGTGATCACCCCATCAATCGTGACGGTGACGCCCTCTGGCACGTGAACGTCGGCATTGTCAGTCGGGACAGTGTTGTCCCGCCAAGTCGCGGGATTCGACCAAGCCCCATCGGCGATCGCAACGTGCGTCGCCGACTCGATCGGGACCAACAGCAATGCGGGCATCTGGCTGTGGTCGGCCATGGCGTGTGCGCGACGGCCGTGGCCGTGACCATGCCCGGGCCGTGTCGGCTCGGCGTGCTCAGTGTGGACGTCATGACCTGTCGACATCGATGCGTCGCCGCTCGATGCGTCGGCACAGGCTGCGTGGCCGGCCAAGAAAACCCTCTTCTCCAGAAGTTCGACCACGGGACGGACGGCGTCGGTGACGGCATGATCAACGCGATTCTGGTGGCATGTCATGGCTATCTCCTTGAGCGGAAAGTGCAGTTGTGCGTACCTCACCCATCGATCCGTCGGCGTTGCGTGCCGGACGGACCGTTGGGAGGGGCAGGTGAACGAAAACGTCTACGTGAACGAAGTGACTGCTCGGCTCAATCGCCAAGCGGTCGGTCGAGGATCAGCCGCTTCAACTGACCAATTGCCTTCTCGGGCTGGTCGATGTCGCGGTACATCTCAGCAAGCTGGAAGCGGATGACACGCGCGACGACGATGTCGCCTTCGTCGTCCGGATCCAGCTCTGGGAGCACTTCTTCCAACAAGAGGACCGCCTCCTCCCGTTCGGCATATTCGGTCACAGCCAGGACTGCTGCCACGGCCGCGGATGTCCGCTCCGAACCGATCTCGGTCGCTTGGCGGACCTTCTCCATCAATGCGCCGAAGTACTCGAGCTGCAAGAGTGCTTCGCCCCAGGCTTCCTCGTAGTTCCACTCTTCCTCCTCGTTGAAGTCTTCCTCCTCGTCGAACGCTTCCTCATCAAAGTCCTCGTCGTCTTCAAACGACTCATCCTCTGCTGCAAGCGAGACGCGGGCGAAGGGCTCTGGTTGCGCAAACGCTCGGGAAGAACTCCACACGAGGCCCAGAGCGAGCAATGCAGCGAACGGGAGCAGGAGCGGCTTGGACGATTGGATCGTGGTCAGATGTCTCATGTGTTGTTCTCCAATGGCAAGGGGAATGCAGACGCCCCGGGCGTCGGCGGTGTGATCTGGCGGGGAGGCGTGGCCGGAATCAGCCGGTCGCGCGTCTGGCGCGGACGCTGCGGCCGTCGCAAGTCCATGCGGTCGTAGAACGAACGCCCCGCAACGGTCGACCGTGCCTCGTCCACGCGGCCGTTTGCCACGTGCACAAGGCTGCGATCGTTCGGTTGCTGGATGAGGCCAAACCCAGGAGTCAGCCCGCGTGGCTTGTGTTCCGGCCCTCGGCTAACGCGAATCGGTAACTCAGCACGATTGGTAGCCGATGTGCTTTGCTCAGCCTCACTCACTGTGAGTGCACCGTCGTGTTGAACGACTGTCTGGTATGGCTGGTCGACCCGAGCGGTCGGTTGATCTCGATTGGCGAGGGACCGAATCGTGACGGCAACCACGCCGGTAGTGATGAGAAACGCCGCCGCGACGCGCCACTGTCGGAGAGAACCGATACGTCCAATCGACGCAGAATGGCTGAAATGACTCGGTCCAAGCACATCAGCTCGGGTCGCGATATCGTCGGCCAGATCGCCGGGATATCTCGTGTTTCGATGCGCTCTGCCGGCTTGATCGAGTTGTCGTTCGAGCTCGTTCATTCAAAGGCTCCCAGCTTGAGTTTCAGGTTGCTCATCGCTTGGCTGAGGGTCGCTTTGACAGTCCCCTCGGCGCAGCCCATCACGGCCGCTGTGTCGCGGACCGAGAGCTGCTCAAAGTGCCGAAGCACGACCGCCTCTCGTTGACGGTCGGACAGGTGCAGCACTGCCAAACGCACGGCGTCAATTTGTTCGGCCGTGTCGGCAACAGCCGCAGGAGCAGGCTGTCGGTCGACGGGCTCGGCCGCGTCGTGATTCGTGAAAGGAACGCGGCGTTGCATCTCGCGACAAACGTTCAATGCGATGCCCAATCCCCAGGTTCGCACAGAACTCCTGCCGTCGAACCTCGCGATCTCGCGGATGAACCGCAGGCCAGTCTCTTGCGTCGCGTCACACGCAGCATCACGGCGACGAAGGATCGAAACGGCATAGCGATACCACACGTCCTGCTCTGCTCGAAGGAGCTCGTTCAACGCGGCACGATCACCGCACCGCGCCGCCTCGACTCGCGCCGGAGGCGTGGACGCCACACTCACGCTGTCGCCGCTCTGTGAGACGGATGTGTCGAGCCAACGTCGCAACTTCAACCCCGGTCGGGTTTCCAACAGAGCTGCAGCGTGTTGGGTGCTTTGGAACACAACCATCTCCAAGTTACAGCCGCGTGGTCATCTCGGGCCACACGTGAGTGCGAACCAGCGGCGTCCGGTTTAGTCGTCATCCGATATTTTCGCTCCGCTGACCGCGGCTACGAACCCGCCGACCCCGACCGCCGCGCCGTCGGCATCACGGAGGACGACAAGTAGTCTGACTCGGCACGACGTCGCGGCCACACGAAAACGGCCCGCCCGGCTCTCGCCGGTCGGGCCGCCTCAACAGAAAAGGAAGCATCGTGCGTCGCTACGCCGCCAGACGGACCTGGCCGCCGGGCAGGTTGGTTGTCGCCGCATCCGCCAGCGGCCCGACTTCGCCGCGGCCGTTGTAGTAGTTGGCCGTCACCCAGATCGTCGCACCGGCCGGCACGTCGAGCGGCATCGCGATCGTGTGGTTCATCCGCGTCGCCTGGCCCGCGTGCGTCCAGCCGCCGATGTGCGTCGGGACCGTCGGGCTGACCGCGTAGTAGACGTTCATGCCGTTGATGCCCGCCGGCTTGCCGGCCCGGCCGTCTTCGCGGCGAATCTTGATCGCCACCATGTGCCGCTGGCACTCGCTGATCGTGACGACCGGCTCTTCAGTCGGGGCCGGCCGCTCGGTGCGGGTGCGATCCGGCACCGTGATGCCCAGGGTCCGCCGCTGGAAGTCGGTGGTCTCCGGCCGCGCCTGAATCTGGCGAACCAGGGCTCGTGTTGCCGTGCGCAGTTCGCGCAATTTTTCCTGCTGTTCTTCGACAACAGGCCCGGTGCGGGTGTGCGGGTTGCTCGCCATGCCGACGAGCGTCTGAGTGTCCGTCAGGATGCCCTGGTACGCCGTGAAGGCGGCGGGGTCGACGCCGTAATCAGTCGGCTCAGGCGCAATGTTGGCGACGAAGGAGACGCACCACTCGATGAGGTCGGCGATGCGATTTGGCAGATAGTCGGTACGTCCGGGCATGGGAGTTCTCGGTAGAAGATCGTGGAACCAGCCGGCCCCGGTATCACCGTGACACCCGCCGGCTGAGACCTGTGTCGACCACCACGGCAGGGCACTTTGGGCGAGGACAAGATTTTTCCCGACTGCGTCTTCCCTTCTGTCGTCTCGAATCGCGACCGACGGCATCAGTTAAAGTGCATGCCGCCGACAACGCAGCGTCATGGCCGACTTCGGGATCATCCTGCTCATCTTCATCTTCATCGTCGGCGTCGTGCTTGCCTTCCCGCTCGCAGCCGGTACCTGCGCTACGCTCGGAGCTCCGCTGTTCGCCCTCGACTGGCTAGGGGAGCACTGTCCCGGCTTCACGCACCTCCGCCGCCTCTACCGTTCGGGCCGCCTCGTCATCCGGTTCATCGCCCCCAACATCCGCCGCGACGTCGAAGTCCTCGACGCTTCCCGCGTCTATGACGGCCTGCTCCTCGTCCGACAACGAACTTGGAACGTCCTCTACGCGTCCCATGGCGAAGGCCGAAGCCGCCGTTCGGCGAGCTTGAAACGGTCGCCATCAACGAACTGTGGTTGCGAACCGGCCGCCCCTGGGGCGGGCCGGTGCCGACGAAGTAGCGTTGAGTCAAAACGAACACGGTTCCGCTTTTGGTCACACTCGATTCCCGGCACTTGCAGCAACCCTCTGACTCAAACGAACAAGCTGCATCTGTGGCCAATCTTATGCCAGACATCGATCTCATTCACGGGACGCCCCATGTCTTCGCGGTCCCGTCGTAGGACCCCGAGAGAATCAGCCGCCCGTCCGGAGAGACAACGAGATCGCGAACACGTTTCTCATGGGCTTGGATCGTGTGCATCTTCTCGCCGGTCACGAGATTCCAGAGCAGGACACGCCCAAAGTCGTCGCCCGCGGCAATGACATTGTCACTGACGAACGCGACGGCGAAGACCTTGTAGCCGTGACGGAACGTCCCGAGTTCTTCGCCGGTCGTCGCGTTCCATGCACGAACCGTGCCGTCGCGTGACGTGGACGCGATGCGATCGCCACGGACGGCCAGGTCGAGCACGACGTCACTGTGGCCGTTGAGCTCCCGCTCCATCTCGCCGGTCGCGTAGCTCCACACCTCCACACGGCCGTGTTCGGTCCCGGTGAAAGCCCGCTCCGGCGACACCGCGACGGATCAGACGTGCAGGTTTCCGGCGCCTGGCTGTAGCTGAGAGTCCTCGACCTCTTTGCGATTCGCGACGTCAAAGACATGCACGCGGGTATCGCCGCGAAAGACGAAGAGCCGCGACCCGTCCGGGCTGAAGAGTGACCGCCAAGCGACGACGCCCGCATCGAGCGGGAACCAGCCGATCCGCCGGCCGTCACTCATGCTCCCGAGCGTCACGGTCGGCTTCGCCCACGCGTGTTGTCCGTGAGCCGTCACCACGGCGAGGACCAACCCGTCCGGCGAAACGGTGACGCCCTGCACCTGCCACGTAAGGTCTTGCCCAAGCCGGACCGGCTGGATGACGGCGGTCTATTCGCCGGTCTGAAGGTTAAAGAAGCGGACCGTGTCGCACTTCACGTTTTGAGAACAGCCTTGAATCCACGCTGCCGCTAATCAGCTTCACGCGCACGCAAATCAGCTTGCGGCTCTCCGCGCGCGGGATCGACGTTCACCTTCAATATATCGCAAAAGCATTTTGCTGGCTTCGCCTCGCAGTCTGTCGTCGATCTCGGCGTTCGTCCGGATCATTCGAGCGACGTCCGATGCGTCGCCCCGGGTCTCCTCCCAGAGCGTGCCAATCATCTCTTCTGCTGACATCTTGGCTGCCCTGACCGCTTGCTGCTCATCCAGTTGCCGTGTTGGATCAGCGGAGTCCCAAACGCCCACAATCGTCTCATTCTCGCAGATAGAGACAGTAATGAGCCTTCGACCGCTTCGGTCGAACGCCATCCAACCGAGGTACACGTCGTCTCTGACGTCTCGTCGAGATAGGGCGCCGAGGTATCGCGGAGCACGACCGCTTTCGCTGCCAACAATTGACACGCCTCCTTCCACCGTACCGACAGCCAGTCGTTCCCCGTCTGGATGGAATGCGAACCCACTTACCAGTTGAGTATTGATCCGAACGACGTTAGTGGGATGGCTGACTCCGGCAGCAGCGTCTGTAATCTCTTCGCCAGCTCTCAAAACAGCGATCGAGGGTCCACGGAGGTCGACTTCACCGGTCGAGGGAACCGTGTCGAACATCTGATAGGCAATGTCGCCCGAGTATGGATTGACCTCGGCAACGAACATAGCTTTCGTCTCAGCTATTACGCTCTCGATTCGGGTCCACGAATTTGTGTCCCAGCGACTGATCTCATCGTACGGAAACGACGTCCCAATTAGAGTATGACCGTCGTGAGAGAACATTAGATCGATGAAGCCATCGTACTCGACTTCGACACATGTCTGTATCTCTCCACGTCGAGTATCGATAACGTACAGTGCTGAGCTGACCGTGACATCCTCTGATAAGAACGTCGCAGCAATCAAATAGTCCCCACTCGGATGCCAGCAAATCCGATCTGACTTCATCTGATGATCACCTTGATCTATCAACCAAACGTATTCAAGAGACCATGTATCAATGAGCGATATAGAATCGCGTCGTACGATTGCAAGTCGTGATCCATCAGGTGACAGAGATAAGTCCGTGACACGACTACCGTCGCCAATGATCGATACCAGATGTTCGGCCCTATCATAGTCGTAGATGTGAATATCTCCGCTGTCGCCGACCATGTAGACAAGCTCTCGATGCGTATCAGTGTCTATATCGATGGCAGTTGCGGTATAGGGTTTTGTGAACGAACGGTACGCGGACTGCTCGGTCGCACGGCGCCGTGAGACGAGCCAGAGTGCTGGGTTCGACCGTTGCCGATCATCGTCGATCTCCGATCTAGATAAAAACGAACGGCGTTCATCGCCGTAACATGGTAGGCCCTCTTGGTCACGAATGCTGTCCGATTGCAATGGCTCGATTGACAGACGCGGTGACCGGGGAGTGCCGAGGCTTCGGCGACCGCCTTTTGAATATGGCCGAAACCGTCGAAGGTCCGTTGGAATAACAAAATTGTCCAGCAAAAGTGAAAGCTCCGCGTTTTCGATGTGGCGGCCGCTGTCGACTGTCCAGGATTGCGCCCCGGTAGACTGATTATCAATGTTAAACATGACATGCACGTGGCGGCCGCCTTGCGAAAAGGCAAGTTGTAACCTATCTACGTCTTTGATCGATCGTTCGAAGAAGAGGGAGTGATCTGAGAAATCCCAAATCTTCAGCTTGCCGTCGACGGACAGGGCCGCGATCTGCGAACGGTTTGGACGGAATCGGACCTCGGCCACGTGACTTTGGCTGACAACGAAATGTCGCGGTTCACTCGTTGGCTGGACGACATTGAACAGCCTCACATGGCCGTCCGCTCCCCCGACTGCGACAAGTGAGCCATCAGCGGTCATCGCGATCGGTGTCGTGGCACTTCCTTCGCCCGCAGTGGTTTCTAGGTCGGGCTTGAGATTCCAAGGCGAGCGGCTGATGTCCCAGACCCGTAGACGTCCCGTGTCGTCGATCGCGGCGAGAACGGTGCCGTCTTCGCTCGTGTCGATGTCGATACCGACGACGACGCCAAGCAACTCTGTCGAGAATTCCTCAATTGCGGGTGTCCACCACCTGTCGGCTTGGAGGGCCGCTGCTTTGTTCCGAAGAACGCCCCATTCCCAACCCCTGACATCTTCGGGCGTCTTTTCAAGCCACTCGAACGCATCACCGGGTCGGAAGTCATCGAGTGAGGCGGACACGAATGAGAGCGTGTTGGCGTAGCTGAGTCTCTTGTTCTCGTTAAGTCGTTCGACGGCTTCGTTCCGCGCTTCGTTGGCTGCTCGGGCGGCAGCGATCGATTCATTGCGTCGAAGGACTGCGACTTCGGCTTCTTCGTCAGCCCGCTGGCCCTCTCGAATCGCGTGTGTAGCGAAAACCGAGGTGGAAAGCAGTCCCAAAAGCAGTGCGATCAAGACCGACGCTGCGGCGACGACGGGGCCGCGATGGCGGCGAACGAGCTTGCGGAGTTGATAGATGTGTGAAGGCGGGGCGGCCTCGACGGGGTCGCCCGCTGCATGTCGTTCGACATCGTCGGCGAAATTGCCGGCCGAGTCGTACCGCCGGGATCGGTCCTTCTCGAGCGCCTTCATCACCATCCAGTCAAGCTCGCCGCGCATCAGCAGTCCCAAGCGTTTTGGTTCAGACCGTCGGTGCTTGGCGATCTCGGGCGAGGTGACGAGGCTCGTCGACACCCGCGTACTTGGCTTCGGCGGCTCTTCCTCGCGGATGATGCGTTGCCATTCGTCGATAGCACCTTTGGCAAAGCGCGTGTGATCTAGGGGCGTGGTGCCGGTGAGCAGTTCATAGAGGATGACGCCCAGCGAGTAGACGTCGCTGCGGGTGTCGACGTCGAGGCTGCCGTCGGCCTGTTCGGGGCTCATGTATTCGAGCGTGCCGATCATGCCGCCGTGGGCGGTGAAGAGCGTCTTTTCGGTCAGCCGTTGGCTGATCGCCTTGGCGATGCCGAAGTCAATGACCTTGGCGAAGGGCCGGCCGTCCTCGGTGGCGACGAGCACGTTGGCGGGCTTGAGGTCGCGGTGGATGACGCCTTTTTGGTGGGCGTGCTGGACGGCGCTGCAGACCTGGCGGAACAGGTCGAGGCGGGCGGGGATGTCGAGGCTGTGCTTGTCGGCGTACGCCGTGATCGGGTCGCCGCGGACGAGGTCCATGACGAAGTACGGCCGGCCCGTGTCGGTCACGCCGGCGTCCAGCACGCGGGCGATGTGCGGGTGGTCCATCAAGGCCAGCGCCTGCCGCTCGGCCTCGAAGCGGGCGACGACGGCCATCGTGTCCATGCCGAGCTTGATGACTTTTAGGGCGACTCGCCGGACGACCGGGCTCGTCTGCTCGGCCATCCAGACGCTGCCCATGCCGCCCTCGCCGAGGCGTTGGAGCAGCTTGTACCGGCCGATCAGTTGGCCTTTCTTCTCCGTCTTGCCGAAGCCGTCGAACTCGGTCGGCGGCTTGGCCATCAGCCGGTCGGCCGGCACCTGCAAAAAGCCCTCGCCGTCGGCCGCCTCGGCGGCTTCGACGAGCGCCGCCACTTCCTCGCCGAGCGCCTCGTCGTCGCCGACCGCGTCGAGGATGAAGGACGGGCGCTCGTCCGGCGGCAGGTCCATCGCCTGCTCGAAGAGCTTTTGGACGCGTTGTGGGTCGGGCTGGTCAGGCATTGCAGTCTTTCAGCAGGCGGTAGAGCTGGGCTCGGGCGAATTGCCAGTCGCGTTTGACGGTGCGTTCGGTGATGTCGAGGGCTTCGGCGATCTCGGCGAGCGAGAAACCGCCGAAGAACTTCATGCGCACCACGTCGGCCGCGCGGTTGTTGCTTCCCCCACCTAAGCGGGAGATGGCTTCGTCAAGGGACAGGATTTCTTCGCACCGGTCGGCGGCGGCGAGTTGCAGGGCGTCGGGCAGGTCGTCCCACCGAACCGGCCGGGCGTCGCCGCCACGTTTGTCGGCGAGCTTCTGGCGGGCGTGGTCGACGAGCACACGCCGCATCGCGGTCGTCGCGGCCTTGAAGTACGCGGCGGCGTTGGGGTAGCTGCCGCGACGCAACCGCAGAAAAACTTCGTGAACGACGGCCGTCGCGGAGAGCGTGTGGTCGCGACGCTCCTGCTGCATCATCCGCCCGGCGGCCTGGCGCAGCTGGTCATAAAGCTGCCGATCGAACGGCGACGTTTCGTCTGCCATCGGCCGCAGGATATCGAAAGCGAACAGCGTTCGCATGTCGGATACGCTGTCATGGACCGTGAGCGACGACTACCAGCGACGCACGGAGGAACTCGGGCGGGCGCTGCGAAAGCAGGGCGTGCGGGGGCGGGAGTTCGCGCCGTGGCCGTACCGAGTGGCATGGCGGATGGGATGGCGGGTGCGGTCGCCGTTGTATCAGCCGCTGTGGTTGCTGGCGATCGTGTGGGGCGTGCCGTACGGCGTGACGCTGGCGATTCTATTTTGGCTGGACTCGGCGACGATCGGGTGGCTGACATCAAACGTGGGCGGGGACGGTGGATTCAGTTGCGCGATGATCGTCTTCATGAGCACGTTCTGGGGCGTCGGGATGGCTTGGTGGTTGAAGAGCAGATTCCGCAACGTGACGCTGCCGCCTTGGGACGCGGCACCCCCTGGCGAAGCAACCGCATGAGGCAGCCGTGGCTCGACGTTGGCTTCGCGCGGGTGAACGTAAGCGGGCTTGGCGGCAAACTACGAGCTGAAGCTCGTGCCACCGGGGATGGGGTGAGTGAACCCATCACGGCATTGGCGTCATCCCGGGCAGGATGGCTGTCAGGATGGGTGGGAGCGGCGCCGGCCTTGCAGAGACTGAGGCCTAGGCGGACGTCATTGGCGTGATTGTGGGCAAGACTGGATGCAATCCTGGCGTCATTGGCTTCCGTGGCGGCGATATTGGCTTGTGTCCCTGCAAGAATGACGTCAGTCTTCGGAAAACTGGTCTCATTCTTGACAAAAATGGTTTAACTCTTGTCGGGAATGGCTTCATTCCTCGCAAAACTGGTCTCATTCTTCGCAAGAATGTTCTCATTCTTTGGAAGATTGAACCCAGTTTTTGCCGCACTGGCATTCGGACGTCGCGGACTGATGGACGGTGACGGCCGGTTGAACGCGTGGTGGGGCGGTTTTACTTGGACGCACGGCACATCAGCGGCTCATAAGGCGGAATCGGACGCTCATGGGTGGTGTGTGGTCGATCTATGCGATGGCGCGATCGACGGGCTGGACAGTCAGGCGTGACGCCAGCGGATTCAGTGGCGGGGACGCCGCGTGCGGCCGAGCAGGAGTGTGCCGATGGCCAGGGTCGAGAGCGTGGCAGGCTCGGGGATCGCCGTGGCGTTGATGGCGAAGCTGTTGAAGACCGAGCTGTCGGCAGTCGGTGGCGTCGCGCTGATGCCGAAGCGGTAGCCGTCGAATGTGGCGGGGCCCGTGGGCGTGACGGCGGGGTTCTCGGCGTTCCAGAAGAAGGTCTGGTTGCCGATCGCGCCGTTGACCAGGAGGAAGTAGCTCGTGTCGGGCAGCAGCTCGAAAGGTGTCCCGGCGGTGAAGGTGAAGAAGTTGCTCACGCCGACGGGGAAGTTGTCGGGCGACAGGGCCGGGTTGTCGAGGACGAAGAGCTGGGTCTCGGGAACGCCGAGGGTGCCGTCGGAGGAGGAGCTGCTCCAGATCGCGACATGCGGGATCGACGGGCTGAGGCTCGTGACGTCGGACAGGAGGAGCGTGACGTCCTCCAGCTCGTAAGGCACGCCGGCGGGCGTGGTGAAGCCGACGGCCTTGCTGCGGGCTTCGACGTTGGAGACGCTCGAGCCGTTGAAGACGGTGGCGGCGTTGGGGTCGGAAGGAAGGTTGCCGAGGAACTGGGCCGACGCGAAGTTGGCGAACGCGAGGCCGGCGACAAGGCCGACGAGCAGGGTCTGTTTCATCATCTCTCCAGAAGGCGTGGTGGAACGCCGTGGTTTGTTCTGAGAACATAACGAGGCGGAGCAGCCATCGCAATCCAATTCTGAAGGCGGTTGCTTTTCCTTGAAGATTGAGCCAGCTTGCAACACGTCAATGGCCGACGTGTCGTACGCTGCCCATCGGTGCAGGTGATCGAGCCAACGCAGTCGGACGTCGTCGAAGCTGGATCGCCAGAGACGGTTCGGCCGGCGCGGATGTTGCTGCCGGCGGCGATGCACCCGACGACGGTCGAGCGGTTCTGGGTCGCGCGCAATGAAGTCCGTCGCATCGTCGGTGCGGCGGCGGTGTCGCGTTTGTGGTCGGGCGGCGAGGATGCCGGGCCGAGTGCAGAGCTGTCGGTGCTGGACGGCTTTCGTGGGCGCGGCCTTGGTCGAATGCTGCTTGAACAGGTCGTGTCGCACGCGAGAACGCTCGGTGCGAAGGGGTTGCACGGGCGGGCGGCGTACGCGGAGGACTCATCGGAGCTGCGGGCCGCGCGGTCGATGGGGTTCGATCGCGGCGTGGCTGCGATGGAGGTGACGCTCGACGCACGCGACGTCGCTCGCGAGTGTCAGCACGTGCTGGACCGACTGCGACAGCGCGGCCGTGTGCCAGCGGGTGTTGTCGCTCGGCCGCTGTGCGAGGTGGACGAGGCGTTGCTCGACGAGGTGGCTGAGCAGCAGTGCATCGAGGTCGGCGGCGATGCAGTAGACGTGCGACGTCGACTCGGGCGGATCGATCCTGACGCGTTCGACCTGGACGTGTCGGTGGCCGTGACGGATGCGGAAGGGCTGGTCGGCTTCGGCCTGGTGCACGTGCCGGCGAGGGACGTGGCTGCGACGGTGATGGAGTCGGTCGTCGTGCTGCCGCGGGCCAGGCGTGGCTGGGCGAACGCGATGCTCAAGGAGAAGGTCGCCACGCAATTCGTCGCCAAGGGCGGGACGACGTTTCAGATGATGACGTTCGACACGCACCGCGACACGCGTCGCCAGGGCGAGCGGCTGGCGGCGGTCAAGACGCGGACGCTCGTTCGGCCGACGATGCTTCTTGCTTGAGCGCTTCCTGCTCGTGCAAGACGGCGGCGTGTTCGTCGCCGAGTTGACGGAGCAGCCGGGCGAGGCGTCGCCGGGTCGGGACGTCGCCCGGACGCCAACGCAGCGACTGCTCGAACGCGAGACGCGCGTTACTTGCGTCGCCGGCACCGGCGAGGCACCGGGCGAGCGTGGCGTGGGCATGGCCGTCTTGCGGCCGGGCTTCGACGACGGTGAGAGCGTGTTCGATCGCGGCTTCGTGTTCGCCGGCGACTGCGTGCAGACGGGCGAGTGCCGCGGCGGCATCGGGATGGGGCAGGCAGCGTTCGTAAAGCGACCGAGCTTGCGGCAGTCCGGCGAGGTCGGCGGCGGTCGCGGCAAGGAGTGGATCGTCGATCTGGTCCAGCAGGGTTGCGGCGGCTTCCGCGTCGCCATCGCGGGCGGCAGTCAGGGCCGAGGCTGCGCGGAGCAACGGCGTGTCGTGCCCGGCAGCGGCGATGGCCTGGACCTGCGACGAGAGCGCGGCCTCGTCGCCGGAGCGAAAGGCAGCCATCGCGGCGACGGTTCGCGCCGGGAGCGTGTCGAGCCGATCGGCGACGGTGTCGATCCAACGCGTCGCCACGTCGGACCGGCCGTCGGCGAGTGCGGAGGCGGCGAGCACGACGGCCGCGGGGTCGTTGAGCCGCTGCCGGGTCTCGCCGTCGCGACGGACGACAGGCTCGCGAAGTCCACGTGATGTGAGGAACGCGATCGACTCGGCCTCGGGGTGTTCAACGCTGGTCTCCGGCTCGGTCGATGGAAAGACCGGAACCTCGACCTTGCCAGGAATCCAGGACTTGCCGGGATGGTCTGCACGCGGCGGCAGGGCGAGCAGTTGTCGCACCGTCGGAGCGACGTCGATCGCCTGGGTTTCCGCGGGTGCGGGAACGCCGCGGGTCAGGAGGAAGCCGTCACTGGTTCCTGCGGGTGCCGGTGCATGAGTCGCCCAGTGGGCAGCGGTCTGGCATCTCGCGCCGGCTACGATGAGTCGGCCGCCGAGTTGGCGGACTCGGCCGATCATCATCGCGGCGAATCGGCCCAGTCGCTCGCGATCACCGCCGGCACGGAGGATCGGCCCGAGGTCGTACGCGACGAACAGCAGCGGCGGGCGATCGCGCTCCAACACGTCGGTTGCCGCGGCATGCAGACTCACGAGCTTTGCCAGGTGCTCGGCAGCGACGAGTGCACCGCGGCGTTCTGCGAGCGTGCCGCTGCGAAGGCGTCGAATGAGGTCATCGCCAGCGATGTCGGCGAGGGCGTCGTCGCCGAGGTCGTCAGGCGTGAGCGAGTCCGTGGCCTCGGCCGTGACGGCGGACGAGACGTCCGACCATGCCGTCGCGGTTGGGATCGACGCGGGTCGAGGCGCGTAGAGCAGCGGATCCCAGACGTCGTCGTTGCCGACGCGGTGTCGCCAGGCCGGCAGGCCGGTTACGAGTGTTGCGAACAGCGTCGCGGCGACCGGCGGATCGGCAATGTGCAGCCGGGCGATCGGACTGTCCGCTTCATTCGAGCTGGAACCGCCCACGTCGTCGTAGCTCAGACCGGCGATGCCGACGAGCACGAGCGTGGCATCCGACGCGTCGGCCATGTCCAACTCTACCTGCGACGCCGCAGCAGCGTCACACCAGCGACGCCCGCGAGTGCGACGGTTGTCGGCTCTGGGACGACGGTGACTTGCAGGCCCCAGGCTTCGGTCGTCGTGACCTGCGTCCAGTTCAGGCCGTCGGTCGTGCTGAACCAGCGCGACTCGAACGTGCCGATCGTCGGGTCGCCGTAGTTGCTGAAGGCAACCGGACGCGTGGTCTGCCGATCACTGATCGCGGCCGCAACGGCAAAGGTGTCGGGCACCGTGATGTTCGGCACGTCGAACGTCACCTGAAACTCTTGCGAATCGATCGGCAGACTCAGGTTGTCGATGAGCAGATCGTCGATTGTCGGCGACTGGTAGAGGATCGACGAAGGCCGGCCGGCTGAGTCGACGTCGTAGAGCCGGAGCGTCAGGTCGATCGTGCCGGTGTTGTCGATGCCGCTGAGCGGGATGAACTGCTTCCAGAGCCCGACCGTCACCTCGGTGACCTCGCGTTCGGTCCCTTCGAGCGTGATCGTGTTTGCGTTGTAGCGCGGCGGTGCCTGGAACGCCCACTGGATGCCGTCGCGCGTCGGGCCGAAGTTGCTGTAGACGATCTCTGCCGCAACGGATGATGCCGCCAACAGAAGGCCCACCAAGCCCGCGACGATCGAAAGGAAGGTCTTCTGCATAGAGAAGCTCCAGTAAAACGAGGAATGGATTAGCGACGTCGGGCGGCGAACGCTGCCGCACCCAACGCGAGCATGGCAGCCGAGGTCGGCTCGGGAATCACACCCGCGGCGAGGCCGACGCCGGGCGTGCTCTCGTAGGCGTAGCCGGTGACGAAGCCCTCGAGTTCGTCGGGCTGGCCCGAGAGCGAGGCATTGACCTTGGTTGTGATGACGATGCCGATCCAGCCGTAGTGCTGCTCGCCGTCGATGATGGTGCGGACGCCGATGTACTCGGGCGTCTTTCCGTCGATGACTTCAAAGTTGCCGCTATCGGTGCCGTCAGCGCCGACCTGATTGCTGCCGGCGATGCCACTGATCGATGACGAAGCATCGGGGTTGAACGTCGGCCCGGTGAGCCCGATGAACTGCCACGAGCGCGTCGTGCCGTTGTCGGTCGCGTCGATGATCTCGCCGAACTGGAGGTCGAGCGGGTTGTTGGCTTCGCCGAGCGGCGCGGTGCGGTCGACGAGGATCTCGTCCTCGCGGTTACCAATCGCGTTGTCGGGATTGCCCTGAATCTTGATGTTGAGCGCTCCCTGTGCTTCCTCGTACGACACTTCGAGCTCCGTCGTGCCGTCCTGGTTGAAGTCGATCGGGATGATGATGTCGTTTCCACCGTTGGCCGGGCCGATGCCCGGGACGTTGGGGCCGTTGAAGAGGGCTCCGTCGACCGGGCAGAGCTCGGTGTAGACGACGTCGGCGGAAGCAGAAGCCGCGACGGTCAGTGCTGCCGCAGCGGCGGCGTAGGCGCGAACGCGTGGTTGTGTAGAACGATGCATTGGGACGAGGGTCGGGGCGTTTCGATACGCGAAAGCAAACAACCAAACACCTACGTGGCACGTCGAGACGTGCACGGAAGCGTCGGGCAAAAGGCGTCTGCCGCGTGGTTGGGTGCACGCGGCAAACGCTGGGAGAGAGTGTCGGACTAGCGGCGGCGACGCATCGAAGCGAGGCCCGCGGCACCGAGGGCTAGGACGGCTGCCGAGGTCGGCTCCGGAATCGCACCGGCCTTGATGCCTGCGCCGGGAACGTCGTTGTACGCGTAGCCGCTGACAAAGCCGGTGAGCACGTCGTTGGTGTTGTCGCGCTCAGTGATGACGATGCCGATCCAGCCGTAGTGCTGCTCGCCATCAATAATGGTCCGAACGCCGATGTACTCCGGCGCGATCGGGTCGAGCAGGTCGAAGTTGCCACCGCCGTTGCTGTTGGAGATGCCGCTTGGCGAGTTGCCGCTGTCGGTGAGGCCGATGAACTGGAACGACCGTTCCGGCGACGTCAGCGAAGCGTCAATCGTGTCGCCGAACTGCAGGTTCAACGGGCTGTTTGCGTTGCCCGCTGCCTGGGTTCGGTCGACCACGATCTCGTCTTCAGCGTTGCCGACCGCATTGGTCGGTGAGCCCTGGATCTTGATATTCAGGTTGTTGGTGACTGGTTCCTCGTAAACGACTTCCATTTCGGCCGTGCCGTCCTGATCAAAGTCGATCGGGATGATGATGTCGTTGCCGCCGTTGCTGGTGCCTTGGCCAGCGACGTTGGGCCCGTTGAACAGGGCGCCGTCGACTGGGCCGACTTCGGTGAAGACGATTCCGGCCGATGCCGGCGCGGCGATCGAAAGGGCGGCGGCGGAGGCGGCGTAGGTGCCGAGGCGTGCGGTATTGAGCTTGTTCTGTTGCATTTCCGTGGATCTCTCTTCAAGTGGTTCGGCCGTGGTGGAGCCGCGGTCATCTCGAAGCTACCGAAGCACGTGGACCACTGCAAGCGTTCTGAGAACATTTCTTAGCCGTGTTTCACGTCGATGAAGGTTGCGGGCGCCGGCCGGTGCGAATATGACGGCTGTCGTGAGCCGCTCTCGTTCCACGTCCTCCGCGATCCGCCGCCGAAGTCGCGTGGTCAGCCGCGTGCGCCTCGCCCCTGTCTCCGCCAAGGCAGCTCGTGCACGTGCTGTCCCGACGGACGCCGAGGTGGAGAAGCTCGGCCGAACCCTGCGAAAATCACTGCAAAAGCTGCTCGATGACGTCTGTGACGGCCCGCCGGCGGAACACGCGCTAGTCGATCGGCTCGGCCTCGACCGGTCGAGCGTCGGCCGGGTTTTGCGTGCTTTGCGGGAACCGTCAACACACGCGTTTCTCGCTGGTTTGCCGTCGCCCGAGGGGCTGACGCTGGTTGCCGAGGCGTCGTCCGGACTCGGCGCTGCCACTGCTGACGTGGAAGATGCGACCGAGTTGTTTGCCAACCTGATCCACCGGCATCCGGGCAAGCGGCGCGGACTCAACGCGCGCCTCGCGGCTGGCGCGCCTTCTGCCAGAGAGCGTGCCGATCGCGACGCCCGTCGTGCCATGTCCAAAGCGGCGGCGGAGATGGTCGGATTCCGAGCACGGCGCATCGATGCGACGCTGTTCGTCCTGCCGACGGGAGACCCGAAACGCTTCGATGGTGCGTACCTGTCGGCCAAGTGGGGCGTTGAGTTGCTTCGGCCGAATGGTCCGTCGGTCTCCGTGGGCTCTGTAAGACCGGGTCCAGCTGCGCCACGCCTCGACTACGGGCCACTCGATGCGACCGCTCCAGCGGATGATCCCTCGTCGTGCCTGCTTCGCGACCACTGCCGGGCGGCGAATCGGGCGACGCGACTGGAGTTCGTCGAACACGGGCCGGACGGCGTCGAACTGCGTCTTCCCGCCTCGGAGCCGGAAGTTGGTGATTCCGTCGACGTCGTCTGGGGCCAACGCATTCGCCATTCGCTACTTCGTCGACAGACACCCAAGACGCAGTTCGAATGGCTGAGCACGCTTGTCACGATTCCGACGGATCGCGTGGTGATCAATCTGCTGTTGCCGCCCGAGGTTTGGCCGGACGTCGATCCGGTCGCGGCGATTCGGTTCCACCGTTCGCAACCGCCCGTTCCGCCGACACACGATCGCGGTGCGTTGCCAGGCGACCTTGCGACTGACTTTCTAGAAACCTCGACGAGCGACGGCTTGAACGACGACGAACCGCTTCTGTACGACGCGGCAAACCAGCTCGGGCTCGTTCCGAGCCAGCTGCGTCGCTGGCGATTCGAGTGGGCGTTTCCGGTGTTGAACTCGGAACTCACG
The DNA here is from genome assembly GCA_038746835.1 of Planctomycetota bacterium. NCBI lineage: Bacteria > Pseudomonadati > Planctomycetota > Planctomycetota bacterium. The sequence continues at coordinate 23,957 of JBCDKH010000014.1, forward strand.
ATCTGGCTGCCGCTGCCGAGCGACCGTTAATCCGCTTCCGCAAGTTCGCTGCGACTGTTCAGGACGACCGTCGCCTCGCTCGCGTTGCCAGACGCATCAATTGCGAGAACGGCGACGGCCTCGACCGCGTCGTCATCGAAGTCGGCGATCACCAGCGTGCGTCGCGTGCCGGGGTGGATGGTGGTCGTCCAGCCGGTGGATTCTCGGAGCACCTGGATGGCCCAGCGGCGGGGCGTCTCGCCGTCGGGGCGGAGCGTCAGACGCAGGCCCGCGTCGGGCTCAGGCGACGGAAGGAACTGGACGGTCTCGAACTTGTCGCCCAGATCGCTGGCAGGCTGCGTCGTGGGCCGAGTCGCGCGTGTGGCGGTGTCAGCGGCAAGCGAGACGTCGGGGGCGTCCGGTGCGTCGTCGTCGATCCACGGCATCTCGGGCGGCAGGGCGACTTCGGTGTAGAGGCGGTCGCGGTACTGCTCGCTCATGCCCTTGATGTTCTGCGTCAGAATCTGGCTCGAGAAGTGGACATGACCAGTGCCGGTCTCGGTGAGCGCGCTGATAGCGCGGGCGGTCAGCACCTGGCCGATGATCTCGTCGACGGGCCAGTCCTGGAACTTCACGCGGCCGGTGTAGAGGCCGGGGGCGAGGATGCGGGCCTCGTCGTTCTGCTGGTGCCACCAAACGAGCAGCTGCGGAAAGCTCTGCGGCACGCGGGCAATCGGCCAGTAGAGCTGCGGCGTCCAGTAGTCGAGCCACCCTTCCTGCAGCCACTTGCGCGCGTCGGCATAGAGGCGGGCGTATTGGTCGAAGCCCTGGATGCTCGGCGGGTTGCCGGGACGCCAGATGCCGAAGGGGCTGATGCCGACCTTGACGTGCGGCTTGATGTCCTTGGTCTGCTCGTACATCGCCTCGACGAGGTCGTCGATGGCCTTGCGTCGGAAGTCGCCGAGGCTGAGCTCGCCGCCGCCTTCGACGTAGGCGTCGTACGCGTGGGTCGGCCAGTCGACGCCGTCGACGGGGTACGGATAAAAGTAGTCGTCGATGTGGACGCCGTCGAGGTCGTAGCGGGTGACGAGGTCTTCGAAGACGGCCAGCGTCCGCTCGCGGGCGGCCGCCATGGCGGGGTTCATCCAAAGCATCCGCTTTGAGTCGTTGCCATAGTCGACGACGAGCTCGGGGTCGGTGTTGGCGATGCTGTCGGGCGAGAGCTCGTACGAGCCCTTGTTGGGCTGGACACGGAACGGGTTGAGCCAGACGTGCAGCTCCAGGCCGCGGGCGTGGGACTCGCGGATCCAGAAGGCCAGCGGGTCGTAGAACGGCTCGGGGGCTTTGCCTTGTTCGCCGGTGAGGTAGTAGCTCCAGGGCTCCAGGTCGCTCGGATAGAGCGCGTCGGCAGCGGGGCGAACCTGGAAGACGACGGTGTTCAGCCGAAGCTCGGCGGCGAGGTCGAGAATCGCCCGGGCCTCGGCCTGTTGCTGTGACACCGACAGGTCGCGAGCGCTCGGCCAGTCGATGTTCTCGACGGTCGCAACCCAGACGCCGCGAAGCTCGCGCGCGAGCTCCGGCGGTTCCGGTAGCTCGTCAGCGTGCGAAGCGGGCGTCGCCAAGGCGACCAACAGCGAGATCAAGCAGACGCGGTAGAGCACGCCGACAGCATATTTCATAAGACTCTTTTCGGCACGATCAATCCTCACGTGCCACGCGTGTCGCCGTACAGGAACACGTGCAGCCGTGGGCAGAAGCGGTAACCCGTCGACTTGCACAGCTCTGCCAGCCACCCGGATCGTTGTACGAGCGTTTCGGTGTCTGTCCCTTCCGGCATCAGAAGGACGTCGTCAGGAGCGATGTTTTCAAGACGATCAACCACGTCACCGAGCTCGTCGACATCGCCGGGCGACGCAACGACGAACTTGACCTGGACGTCGCCGCGTCGTGTTCGAGTGTTCGAGATCAGCCCGTTCATCGCCTCGAAATCAAGTCGCTGCCGTTCGTGTGCGTCGGCGAACTGGCTTGCGCTAGGCGTCGAGTTGGCGAGCTTGGGCGAGAGGCTCAGAAGGTCGATCGCGAGCGGCTTGAAGACCGTGCCGGCCGTTTCGAGCGTGATGTGGCGGCCGTCGGACGTGAGACGGTCGCAGAGTTCCTCTGCGTCCGGCTGGATGACGGGCTCGCCGCCGGTGAAGACGACGTGCTTTCGGTCGACCTCGCCGACCCATGAGACCAGCTCGTCCACCGACTGCTGGCCGCCTTCGGGTTTCCAGCTCGCGTAGTGCGTGTCGCACCACGAACACCGCAGGTTGCAGCCGCTGGCGCGGATGAACGCACTGGGCACGCCGGTCAGTTTCCCTTCGCCCTGGATGCTGTCGAAGCGCTCGGCGATCCGCACGCAGCAGCGTACGACGGGCCGATTCTCCGATAGAGTTGGGTGTGCGGATTGCCCGACGCGGGACACGCTCAATCGGCGGGGCGATAGTGGCCTCGGTGGTCCTTCACGCGTCGCTGATCGCAGCCGGCCTCTACCACGTGGGGTGGAGCCCAGGCGATGGGCTCGATCTCGCGGTTGTTCAGCAGACCCTGCCGGACAACGCGCTCGGCACGCCGGGGCAGGGCGAGGCGTTCCTCGAAAAGCAGGGCGAGCTTCCCGAGCTGGCATCACGGCTCGGCCGACAGCAGCCGAGATTGCTCGATTCGCCCGCCTCGCCACCGTCGCAAGCTGCGGCGGCCGAGTCGGTGGCAGAGGCGCTGGAGACGCCCGCGACACCGGAAGGGCTCCGAGGCCCGCTCTCGTCAGACGCGGCGAGCCTCGCCTTCGCCGACGAGGCCGCCAGTCCGACGGAAGACGAGTCGGCCGATGCCGAACCGTCGCAGCCGTCTCCGCCGATGACCGCGGGACCGTCGACTGACCGCGAGTCGCCCGCCGTCTCACCGCGACCGGTGCCGGTCATCGACATCCGGACCGGTGCGGTCATCAGCGGCGGAAAACTCGACTTCAAGCCGCGCCTGCTCAGAGCCGGCCTGAGCGCGTATGCGGACCGCGTGTCGGGGCGAACGATGCGGCTGCAACTGGAAATCGACCGCACGGGTCGGCCGAACATCGTGATGATCCTGCGGGCATCGGGAAGTCGCTCAGTGGATGCGCTCGTGGAACGGTCGCTCTTCGAGTGGTGGTTCAACCCGGATCAGCAGGCCTCGGGCGAGCCATTCGTGATCGACCTGCGGCTGTAAACGTCGCTGCTGAGTCCGCGACCGGTGAGCGTCATGAAGACGTCGTCGAGCGTCGCGGCAGAGACGCTACACTCGCGCATCGGCGGAAGGTCGTCGCTGGCCATCAGGCTCGACAGCACGGTCTGGCCATCCGGCACACGCAGCGTCAGAGCACCGTCGCCATTGGTCACGTTGCCGTGCGGACGGAGGCATTCGGCAAGGTCGTCGAGCATTGCCGGATCGCGCGGGGCGAGCCGAACGACGTCGCCGGTCGCACGCTGTCGAAGGGCATCGGGCGTGTCGTCCGCGACGATCCGGCCAGCGTCGATCAGCACAATCCGGTCCGCGTCAGCCGCGTCGGCGGCGAGATCGTCGAGCAGGTGCGTGCTGACGACAACGGTCATCGGTCGCCCGGACGACTCGCGCAAATGACGAACGAGTTTCCAGACGTCACGCCTGGCTCCGGGATCGAGGCCGACGGTCGGTTCGTCCATCAATAGAACATCGGGTTCAGCCAGGAGGCTGCGTGCGATTTCCAGTCGACGCCGCATGCCGCCGCTGAGCGTTTTGACGACGTCGGCTCCGCGATCGGCAAGGGCGACACGCTCCAACCAAGCGTCCGCGGCAGCGTTTGCATCGCGTCGGTCGATACCGGCCAGACGTGCGTGGTACGCGAGGTTCTCCCGGGCGGTCAGTTCTTTGTCGAGGGCCGGGTTCTGGAAGACGACGCCGAGCTTTGACCGCACGGCATCGCGATCAGTGTGCACGTCGAACCCGAGCACCGCGGCCGTGCCCGACGTCGGCGGCAAGAGCGTGGCGAGAACGCGAAAGAGCGTCGTCTTCCCGCCGCCATTGGGTCCGACGAGCGCGAGGGTTTGGCCGACGTCGCACGCGAACGACACGTCGTCGACCGCAGGCGTCTCGCGGCCGGCGTAGCGGCAGGTCAGGTGTCGGACGTCGACGGCGGTGGCGTTCAACGCGTGGAGCCTACGCGGCGCTACTTCGCGGCCTTCGCCACGAGTCGCCACAGCGCGTGTGGCGACATCGACGGCTCGCGTCGCTGGACACGCTCTGCGTTGAACGCGTCGCGCAACGTCTCGAAGTCCTCGCTGTACGGCAACCGATCGCGCCGGCCGATCTTGCCGTCGAAGAGCTTGTCGATGAGCGAGCGTATCAGCTCGCTCGCCCGATCATCCACGGGCGAAGCGTCGCGTGCGGCACCGAGGCGTGGAAGCTGCCCGCGCTTGCGGAGCGACAGCAGGTGACGCCACGTCTCGCGACGGTCCGGCTGTGGCCCGGCAAACTCGGCGGCGTAGGCGGTGTGGATCGTCTCGAACTGAGGCGTGTACGGCAGGTCGTCTGCTGTCCGGCCAGCCTTTTTGTAGAGCTTGGCGAGTAACTCACGCCTGGGCGATAGCGACGCTGCCACGCCGGGAAAGAGTGCGTCCGGCGTCGCGGCGGTCTCGACCTGTCGGTCGTCGTCGGTCTCGAGGCTGCGGTCGATGAGCAGCAGCACCGTGCCGAACGGATCGCGGCAGGTCGCCTTGTAGCCGCGAGCCACTCGCGATGGCAGACTCATGAACGTCAGCCGAAGCTCGTTGCGTCTGTTGTGCAACGCCCGCACGTCGTCGACGAGCAGGAAGACGCCTTCGCCCGGAAGGTCGTCGTCATCGTGGAGCAGAATCTCCCGGCCGTCCGGCAGGCGAAACGTGGCGAAAGTGCCGCCTTCGCGTCGAAGCTCCAGACCCAGCGTGTCGCGGTAGTAGCGGACGGCCGCGGGGAAGTTGGCGACGCGGAGCACCAGCCGATCGATGCCGGCGAGCAGCGGAGTTGTCCCGTCGACCTCGGCCACGCCGAAGCGTAGAGCGTCACGTGGCCGGCAACGGTTGAGGCGTGTCGTCGACGTCGGGCTCCAACTCGTGCTCCTGCCGTTTTCCAAACCCGCCACGCAGAACGAAGATGCCGCCGGTGAGGTTCCAGAGGATCTGGACGACGCGAATGCAGAGCGCCAACGCGAACGCCTGGGCGACCGTCGCGCCCTGCGGCTTGGTCAAAATGACGGCGAAGAACTCCATCACGCCCGCGCCCTGCGGACTCACCGGCATGCTGGCTGACAGCACGATCACCGGAACGCAAACGAAGTAGTACGGCCAGGGAATCGGCAGCCCCAGCGCCACACCCGCAAGCATCGCGGAGATGATCACCGCACCGTGGACCGGCACCGTTAGCAGTGACGACTCGACCACGCGCATCGGCTGACTGCGATACGCCTCGGCCACGGTGTACAGCGCATCGAGGCCATCGCGGGCCTTGAGCTTGATCCGGTCGGACAGCCTGTCCGACACCTCATCCGGCAGGTCTTCGTACCGCGGGGCCGCCTTGTCCAGGACACGTCCCAGGCCTGTCCGCGTCCGGATCACTTGCCTGGTCGGAGCGCTGCTCAAAATGATGCCGACCACGACCGTTGCGATCATCATCACCACGGCAACGGTGGCGACACGCACACACGCGATCGCGACCGGAGACGACTTGTCGTCGGTCATCGCATACTGGATCGTGGCCGCCGTGCCGCCGATGGCGACGAGGACCAGAAGCCCGATCAGCCGATCGACGAACACACTCATCCACGCCGCCGCCTTGTAGCCGGGGCGGGCATATCGGCCTGCGTAGAAGGCTTTGACGAAGTCGCCGCCCGTGCTGCCGAGCATGAACGAGTTGTAGAACAACCCGACCATGTTGAGCACGAACGCCTTGCGCAGCGGCATCTCGATACCGAGCGGCGACATCAAGCGCCACCACCTCAAGCCCGTAAAAATCAGCGTCGCCGGGAAGACTGCGATTGCCGCGACGAGCAGCGACGGGTCGGCCCCGCGCACCATGTTTGCAAGCCCCGTCCGCACCAGCGGCTGAGGCGGTTGCGGTGTGTACCGAAAGCCCTGCGACGCGTCGTGTTCGACGACGCGGTAGCCGTCGCCCGATTCGGGCGTGAAGTAATAGATGGTTGTCGCGTACTCGTCGCCGCTGGCGTCTTTTGTCAGCCGCATCGCGGCGAGTTCGAAGCTGCCGCTGACGAGGTCCACGCCTTTGGCGTCGGGTCCGTTGAGGAGCCGATCGACCGAGACGCGCTCAGGTTCGCCGGTCTCGTACGAAGCGACGACCACCTCGTCGTCGACCGCAGGATCGAAGGGCTCTTCGACGGCGAGGTCGTAGACCGCGATCTCGTCGCCCTCGCCCTGGAGGACGTAGACGCGATCGCGGATCGTCAGCTGACTCAAGACCCACGCGATGCCGACGATGGCGATGGTCCATCGGGCGATGAAGGCCAGCCAACTTCGCTTGCCGCCCGAATCGACCGGTGGCACATCAAGCGTGTCGGGCGTCGGAGGCTTCGGCGGCAAATCTCCCATGAGCGACGGACACTGGCGTGTGCCTCACACCGTATCGCCTTCTTCGGCCACACATCGAGTCACGCGAGCCCGTCGCGATTACCGGACTTGGCCGAGCAGCTCCCGCAGGATTCCGATGCGAACCGCGAGCCGCGTCCGGATGCCGTCGAACTCGTCCATTACACGCTCGCCAGCGAAGCGACCCGTGCCGCGACTCTGGTTGCGCAGCTCCTGCTGAGCCAGATAGACTGCATCCTGCTGCTCACGCGGAAGGCCGGACAGGTCAGTGTTGACGACACCCGCGGGCAGGACGAGCGGGTCGACGTGGAACCGCATCACATATCGCAAGGCGTCAGCGTCGGCTTTCAGGTAGGCGTCGAGCAGCGACCGGAGCGTGACGGCGTCCATCGTCTCGTCGCCGAGCGCGAGGCGGGCATAGGCGATGTCGGCCTCCAGGATCACCTGGTTCAGCTGCAGCCTGTCGATCGTGGACGTGAAAAAGCCGCGGGCCTCGGGGTGCAGTTCGAGGTGCCTCACGAAGCGATCGGCCGCCGGTACGGCGAGTTCGAGGCTTCGCTCGTACATCGTCACCGCTCGCCGCAGCAGCGCCGGATAAGGCACGGCCTGCCCGGGTCGGTAGCCGGCGGAGAGTCGTTCGATGAGTGCCTGCTCACGCCCGTCCACACTGCGGGCCGGGGCCTCCAGACCCAGAGCCTCCGCCTCGAGCTGTCGCCCCTGCTCGTAGGTGGACAGCGACCAGTCGCGGAGGTTCCGCCCCGGTTGGATTCGGATGTAGGGAATCGAGTGCTGAATGTGCCGCTGGCCGGCGTGCTCCTGGAGGACGTACGCCCGCATCGCATGCTCAAACGCCAACGCGTGTGGGCCGAGACCTTCGGGGAAGGGGCCGTAGGCGTCCACGAACTGAATCTGACTGCCGTCGAGGTACTCGCCCGACGAGAGGCCTTCAGGGGCGTCGCGGGTCGGCTCGGTGAGCGACGGCTGGATGCGTCCTTCGGCATCGAGCATCGGCTCCAGACGTGCCAGTCGCAGCGTCGCAGCGTCGGCGGCACGCGGGTCGAACGGCTCGACCACCAGCAGCGGGCTGTCCGGGTCGGCCTCGATCAGACGAGCGACTTCCAGATCGAGCACCGTCGTCCTCGTCGACGCTTCGGCTGGCGTGCGCAGGACCAACTCGCGCGGCGAGATGCCAGCACGGAAGGCCGCCTGCTGGAACGCCTCCTGCTCCGCTGCCGGCAGGACGACGCGTGCTCGGGTCCGTTCGGCACGCGTCTCATCGCGAACTCGACGCTCGAAGAAGGCCCGCTCGTCGGCGGCGCCGAGCTTGTTTGAGAAGACCTGCCCGATCTGCGTCTCGATGTCGATGTTGCTAGGCCGATCCGCGATCACACGCCGGCCGTAGTCGATGCCGTCGAGGATGGCGGCGTAGCGGGCTCCGGGCGAGACCAGCTCCGCAGAGAGATTGATCGCCTTGTTGTAGATCTGCTGGATGTGAACGCTGTCGAACTGCGGCTGCAGCAGTCGGATCAGTTCGATCTTCGTGTCCAGGCCGCCCAGCAGCTGCTCGCCGCCGGCGCTGCTGCCGCGCTGCTCTTCGGTGCTGGTCCAGAGCGCCATGACCAGCGGCCCACGCAGTCCGCCAAGGACGAGACCGAGCGCCGCGCTGTCAAGCTTCGCAAGGCCAGACGTGCCGGCGTTCCCGACATTCTCCGGCGTCAAGCCGTCGCGAACACCCTGAGCGGCGACCCGCAGCATGCCTGACAGCACGAGCATGACCACCGCGAGAATGAGCGTCGTCTTCCGACTCATGCCGCCACCTCTCGACGTCGCAGAAGCACGTACCCGGCTGAAAGCACCGGCAGGCCATAGCCGACCGTCTGGATCACGGCATCGCCGACGTTGGACCACGGCACGACCTGCCGACGACTTGCCAGCGGTGCCGCATCGAAGACGGCAACGTCTGGCAGAAACTTGGCGACCGTCGACGAGGTGCCGCTCAGCACGTCGTAGCCACGCTCGACGACCTCACGGGCGGCGGCGGAGCCTTCGTCTTCCTCGCCCTGGAAGATCTGCTGCACGGCATCTCGGCCGTCGAACTGCGTCCCGATGCGTTCGACCACCCATCGCCCGCCGATCGCGACGATGGTCAGGACGAGCGCGACGGGCCAGTTGACGAATGTGCCGAAGACCACCGCCAACGTCGCGACCAGCAGGCCGAGCAGCCACTGGTTGAGCAACGCCTTGGCGATGGAGACAAAAACATGCCCGCCCGCGTCGGCCGCTCGAACGCCGGATGTCGACATGCTGACGATCTGGCCGCGGGCTTGCGACTGCACCTGAAGGTCGAAGTCGCCGGCGGACGTGATCGAGACGGGCAGCTCGAAAAAGGCCGGCAGTCCAGTGTCCAGAAAAATCGTCTGCCACGGCGACGTGGTGCCGTCGGGCGTGATCCCACGAACGCGGACGCGGCCCGCCGCAAGGGCGAGGTTGCCGAGGTGCGACTCGGAGATTTCCGCGTCGCCAACCGCTAGGAAGCCAACGCCCTCGTCAGCTCCGCCTAGCGGCGTGTCACGGAACGCGAAGACGCCAACGGGCGACGGTGTGTCGTTAGCGTCGAGTCCGACCCTGAGTCCGAGTCCGCCTCGGCCATAGCGCGTCTCAAGCCGGATCGCATTCCGCGGGTTGTCGCCCGTCGCAGGCAACAGCTCGAAGATCGACCCGTCGTTGCGCGTGATCCGTATGGCAACCGAGTCCGGCGTGATGCCGTACGCGTAGTCACCCGCCAAGCCCCACACGCCGACGACGGCCTCGCCGGTAACGGCAAACACCTCTAACAGCCGCTCGACAGCGTCGCTTGTCAACGTGATCGAACCGGTGTCCGCCCAGGATGCCGCTGCACCGTCCATCGAAAGCAGCGCTGCGTTGTTCGGAATCATTTGGACCGTGACGAACCGATCGCCATCGCTGGTGCGAAGATCGATCGCGACACGCGGAGGCTGCAGTGGCGGCAGGGCGTCGAGGCTCTGAACGCCCACCGGTAGAGACCCGGGCGGCAGTCGGCCGGGCAAGAGCTTCCAGTCGAGCCGCAAGAGCACAGAGACACTGGTCGTGCTGCCCTCGGCCACGGCTTCACTTCGCAGTTCCTCCGCAGTCGCCGGGTCCATGGCGAAGGGCACCATCGCGAAGTAGTCGTTGGGCCCGAAGAATCGCGGCTCGACGTCGTCATCCCCGTGGGCGATGTCCGGTGCGGTTGCGTATAGCTGAAAGTCGCGCGCACTACGTGGGCCATCCACGCCCAGCAGCCCTCGATCCGCGACGTACTGCAGATAAGGCCGTCGTCCCTCGTCCGCGAGGCCGGAGGCGAGTCGCCGCTCGACCGTGTCGATGAGCCGGTTCTCCAGCACGAGCAAGACGGCGGACGAAAAGACGCCCATCGCAACGAGCACGACTGCGACGAGTCCGCCGAGTCCCGCGATCTTGCCGACGATCAGCTCCAGCCGCGTTACCGGCTTGGTGATGATGCTGAAGATGACACGGCTCTCGATCTCGCGCGGAAAGCTTGCGCAGCCGAGGATCAAGGGCACGACAATCGCGATGAGCCCGCTGGCGAACAACGTCGCCCGAATCGCCTGCGAAATCGCCTGTCGCTCGTCGCGCGGGTCGGCGAGCAGCACCAGCAACACCGTCGCGACCATCGCCAGCGGCACGACGTAGAGCGCACGCCGTCGGACACCTTCACGAAACGTCAGCCCGGCAACAGCCATGGCACGCCGCAAGCTCCAACGTCTCAGATCGCGAAACCCATAGATCCCGATCCCGCCGACCACCAAAACGACCGACAGAACGAGCGGCAGCAGAAGCTGGGAGTCGAACAGGCCTTCCATCGACAGCACAAGAGTACGCGGCGTCCCGCTCCGTTCCGTCGCCGCTAATCGGAGCTGGTGTACGAGGCACCGTCGCCGGCGTTGTCGCGAACGACGCGGATGAACAGGTCTTCGAGCGTCGTCCGCGGGTGCGTGAGCGTCGCGTCGATGCCTTGTCTGGAAAGGTACTGGCGAAGCTCGTCCTGCTGTTCTTCAGACAGATTCGGGGCCTCGACCATCGTCACGCCGCGATCTTGTGTGAGGTCGCGGACCTGGCCCAGCGTCTGCATCCGGCCGCGGAAGAGGATCGTGACGCGGTCGCAGACGTCTTCCACGTCGGCCAGTAGGTGGCTGCACAGAATGACCGTCTTGCCCTGATCTTTGAGGCTGCCGATCAGGTCTTTCATCTCCCGCGTGCCGATGGGGTCCAGACCCGTCGTCGGCTCGTCGAGGAGGACGACGTCGGGGTCGTTGATGAGTGCCTGCGCCAGCCCGATTCGACGGGCCATGCCCTTGGAATACTCGCGAAGCTTGCGGCGTCTGGCCTTCTGATCGAGGCCGACCGCGTCGAGCAGCAGCGGCACGCGTTCGTTCAAATCACGCCGGCTCAGCTTGAAGAGCTTGCCGTAGAAGCGGAGCGTCTCTTCGCCGTTGAGGAAGCGGTAGAGGTACGACTCCTCGGGGAGGAAACCGATGCGCTTGTTGACGTCCGGGTGCCCGGCCGGCATGCCGAGGATGTTGGCCGAGCCAGCGGACGGGAAGATCAGACCGAGCAGCAGCTTGATGGTCGTCGACTTGCCGCTGCCATTGGGTCCGAGCAGGCCGAAGACCTCGCCGCGCTTTACGGTCAGATCGAGGTCGTGCAGCGCTGTCACCTTCGGCCGACCCCAGAAGTCCGTGTACGTCTTGCGGAGCCCGGTGATCTCGATCGCTGGAGAGACGTCCTGCTCA
>JBCDKH010000015.1 GCA_038746835.1 Planctomycetota bacterium
CCCGAGTCGATGAGAAGCCCGGAGCCGAAAGGCCTGCTGCTGAGGCGGCGGGAACTTTTCGGCGGGCTTCGGCTTGCGTCGGAGTCCCGTGTATCCGTTGTTCCGCGTCGCAGGCGGATCGGCGGGTCATGTCCAGCCGGTGCTTGTCGCTCGTTGCGACGACGCCGGTGGATCCCGCCGTCGGCAACGGGCCGTCGCCGGATCGGGTCGGATCGTCCGACGCGTTCGGCAAGCCGAGTCACTCGGCAAGACGGTGTGACGGGATCGAAACGGCGTCTTGGCTGGAATGGACCGGCCGGACGCCGTTGCGGAGTTGGTCCTGCCGCGGCGTGTTGCTGCGGGCCAGGCCGATTCCGGGTCGTGCCACGGCCGGTCATGTGACCGGCGACGACACCCGGCGTTACGCCGGTTCGAGCTGGCCCAGGGCCGGCAACCCCACGGAAGGACACTTACGCCATGTCGCGTATCAACACGAACGTGAACTCGCTGGTCGCACAGCGCGTTCTCTCGCAGAACAACGCTTCGCTCAACAAGAGCCTCGAGCGTTTGTCGACAGGTCTGAAGATCAACAGCGGTGCCGACAACCCGGCCGGCCTGATTGCATCGGAGAACCTGCGTGCCGAGAAGACCGGCATCACCGCCGCCCTGAACAACGCCGAGCGTGCCGGCAACATCATCGCCACGGCCGAAGGTGGCCTGGCGGAAGTTGGCAACCTGCTCAACGAGCTTCAGGGTCTGGTCGTCGAGACCGCCAACTCCGGCGGCCTCAGCGCCGAAGAGCTTGAGGCCAACCAGCTTCAGGTCGACGGCATTCTCAACACCATCAACCGCCTCGCCGGCAGCGTCAACTTCCAGGGCCAGAAGCTCCTGGACGGCACCTACGGTTACGAGACGAGCGGCACCAACCTGTCGTCCGTCAACAACCTGCGTGTCAACAGCGCTCGCCTGCCCGACGGTTCGACCCAGGCTGTGACGGTTCAGGTGACGGGCTCGGCCCAGGTCGCCAGCATCGCCACCGCCGCCGGTGCCACCCTCAGCGCCGCTGTGACCATTGAGGTCGCCGGCAACAAGGGCACCGAGCAGCTCAGCTTCCTCTCGAGTGCTGCGATCAGCAGCGTCGCCGCCGGCATCAACGCCCTCAAGGACGTCACCGGCGTCGAGGCCACGGTCAGCGGCACGAGCCTCCGTATCGATTCGACCGGCTTCGGTTCGGATCAGTTCGTGAAGGTCACCGCCATTTCCGGCGGCGGCTTCAACGGCGGTACGGGCAGCGACGAGGGTCAGGACGCCACGGTCAGCGTCAACGGTGGCGAAGCCAGCGTCGACGGCCTTTCCGTCAAGTACCGCAGCAGCAACCTCGACGTCGAGTTCGACCTCATCGAGGGTGCCAACTACAACGGTTCGACTGTCGCCAAGAGCTTCAGCGTCGTTGCTGGTGGTGCGGACTTCTCGCTGGGTTCGAAGGTCTCCGAGACCGAGAAGGCCTCGATCGGCATCAATTCGGTGTCGACAGGCAGCCTCGGCCTCGACGGCTCGTTCCTGTCGAGCATTGCCTCGGGTGGTGCCAACAGCCTCACCAGCGGCAACTTCACCACCGCTCAGGAAGCCCTGTCCGAGTCGATCAAGCAGGTCAGCCAGGCCCGCGGTCGTCTGGGCAGCTTCCAGAAGTTCACCATCGGCAGCACCGTCAACCAGCTCGGTGTCGCCTTTGAGAACGCTTCGGCCGCCGAGAGCGCCATCCGCGACGCGGACTTCGCCCTCGAGACTGCCGAACTGACCCGCAGCCAGATCCTGGCTCAGGCCAGCACGACGGTTCTCGCCCAGGCGAACCAGCAGCCCCAGCGAGTCCTCTCGCTGCTCGGCTAAACCACCACAAGCCGTCTGCCGGTTCGCCGGCAGACATCGCGTTCCCCACAAGGGCGTCCCGCAATGCGGGACGTCCTTTTTTTGTATGAAACCGGATTCAGGACGGCCGTCCGTCTGGTCGATGAACAGCATTGGTGACGCCTTGCACGGCGTGACCGGGGGCCTTCGGCGGACAACGTTGTCCGCACCGCGACGTATGCGGAGGCAGGTGGATGGAACCCGCCAAGACATCCAAAGCGACTGATTCGCAACGCAAGGGGCAACCCGACCAAGCAGTCACCGAGTCTCTCAGGCAGACTCACGTCGCCCGTGAAGAATATCGCCAGGTATTGGCAACGCTCGCCGGGATTGGAACGATCCTTGTCAAAGGGGCGTCGCTTGCGGGGAGCGTTCTGTGCGAATCGAATTGCTGCAGGTCGTGTGAGTCGTGTAGTCGTGAGCCGACGTGTGACGGCATCGTCCGCGCGTTGGAGCGCGTTGATCAGCTGCTGGCACGATGCACGGTCGCCGGCACGCCCGCCTTCGATGGGCAGCGGGATCATCGCTGTCGGCTCGGTAACCGACAGGACGAATGCACCTCTTCCATGCTGCCGGGCGCGGTCACGCCGAACCAACTGACCATCCGACCCATCACGGTCGCGCGTGAGCAAACACTTGGCAAACGCTCGTTTCACGTCCGCGTCCACGAAGCGCCCACGAGTGCTTCCTGCACGATTCGCCCACGCTCGTCAGCCATCGCCGACAAGGACGCGCAGCCAGAGGCGAACTGCCGGTGCATGATCACACCTGGCAAGGAAACGCGTCTTCGTGCCTGCTCCCTCAATCAGGGAGCCAACCTCTTTCTTCCGCCGTATCCAGTCAAGCGAACCGAACTGGCCGCCATGCGACGCGCCCTGGCACCGCTCGGCCTTCGCGTAACCGTCCGAGGTCAGACGCTGCTGATTCGGGCCACCTCCGAAGGCTCCGCGAACAATTTCAAACTCAAACTGCTCAACGGCATCGACCGCCACTACAGCCTTGAAGCAGCCGTCGTCGGCCGCGATGCCTCCATTCGCATCGACGGGCGACCTGTTTCGGCGGTCGGGGCTGTCGCCCATCTGCGTCGCGACGACGACCACCTCGCCGTCGAGATTGGCGGACAGCTCGACGCAGCTGGCAGCGAACTGCTGATTCACGTCGACGGCGGTTGCGTCCTGCCGATCATCCGCCAGACCCATCGCGACGGAAAGACCGTCTGGCTGCCCGAAGACTGGCCCACGAACAAACGGACCGGACGCATGGTCCGCTCCGACGGCTGCCGCGTCAGCATCGGCCTGCCCGAACTCTCGACACGAACGCTCGGCCTGCCACGACTGACGCTGGCGGCACTCATCCGATCCACCAACGCCGGCTACATGCCGCGTCGCAGCAGTGAGGCGATCCTCGCCGCGATGCGGCAGGTGCTGGACGTTCAGGCGCGGCTCGAGCACGCGTGCAAGCTCATCGACGCCGCCCTGATCGCCGCCTCGGCAGATTGGCCGACCATGCGGGCCGACAAAGCTCAGGACGAAGGTTGCGACCCGACGCAGCAGAACCGACGATCCGCCGCGTGACGCAGGCTTCGTCCGACGCAACCACGCCGACGGTCGAGGCAACGCCACGCCAGCGCGTCGCCTGGATGCTCTACGACTGGGCCAACAGCGGCTACGGACTCGTCTGGGGCTCCATCTTCCCGCAGGTCTTCATCCGCTCGCTTCTGCCCGAGCAGTCGACGTGGGAACCGCGCATCGTCGACGGCAAGACCGAGCCCGCGACGGGCCTGGTCGTCATTGGCATCGACGTTCCCGGCAGCAGCGTCTTTGCCGTTTTCGTCGCAATGGTCGCGTTCCTGACAGTGCTGAGCGCGCCCGTCCTCGGAGCCCTGGCCGACGCACGCGGCTGGCAGAAGCGGCTCTTCATCACCACCGCCACGGCCGGGTCGTGCGTCGCGATGCTGCAGGTGCTCGTGCCCGTCGACTCCGCCTACGGCTGGCAGCTGGCGATGGGCATCTACTGCGTGAGCCTCTATTTCTTCGGCCTGTCGATCGCGTTCTACAACGCGTTCCTGCCCGTTCTTGCCGGATCGATGGGTGAGAACAAGCTGGGCGGATGGGGCTTTGCCGTCGGCTACATCGGCGGGGCGATCATGCTGATCATCGCCGGCCTGGTGTTGCCGGCCGTGTTGCCGGACTTTGAGAATCGCTTCAATCTCGGCCTGGGTCTGAGTGGGCTGTGGTGGCTGCTCTTCAGCCTGCCCGCCTTCTTCCTGCTGCCCAAGGTGCCGCCCGCCAGCGACGCGCACCTTCGGCCCAAAGGCATCTTCGGCCCGTTCAAGCAGGTCGCCGGGACCCTCAGGCACCTGCGCAGCTACCGGATGCTCTTCCTGTTCCTGCTGGCGTTCCTGGTCTACATCAACGGCGTCGAGTCGGTCATCAACCTCGCCAGCGCGTTCGCAAGCGACGTCCTGATGATGAGCGTCGGCGAGCTGACCGTCATGTACCTCGTCGTCCAGTTCGTCGCCTTCGCCGGTGCCGCGACCTGCGGCTACGCGGCGGAGCGCTTCGGCAACAAGCCCGTCATCACCACGACGCTGCTCGCCTGGTGCGTCGGCGTCGGGCTGACCTACTTCGTCCAGACGCCGACGCAATTCACGCTGCTGGGCGTGCTGATCGGCCTGGTGCTGGGCGGCGTGCAGTCGTCCAGCCGCAACCTCATGAGCAAGCTCGCCCCGAGCCACATCCGCAACGAGGCCTTCGGCTTCTACGCCATCGGCACCAAGGCGATGAGCATCTTCGGCCCGCTCCTCTTCGCCGGCGTCGGCATTCTCGCCGGGCCACGCTTCGCTGTCTTCGCCGTCCTGCCCTTCCTCATCGTCGGCCTGATCCTGCTGCAGTTCGTTCGCGAACCAAAGCCAGCAGTCGCGTAGGGCAACGTTTCATCGGACTTAGCGCGCTGGCGAAGGTTGAAACGCGATCTCGCCGATGTACACTCCATCCGTCCAGCCGGATCAACGGTTCGAACGCTTTTGCCGCATCTCGCCGAGACATCTTCCGTCGTCGACCACCTCGCCGTCCTTGCGGACGCCACGCGGCTGCGGCTCCTGCGTGTGCTGGAAGCCGACGAACTCACGGTCGCGGACCTACGCGACGTCCTGCAACTGCCGCAGAGCACCGTCAGCCGGCACCTCAAAACCCTGCTCGACGGCGGCTGGGTCGTCCATCGACGCGAAGGCACTGCCGGCTTCTACCGGCTCATTCTCGACGAGCTCGACGAGTCGCGTCGCACGCTCTGGCTCGCCACGCGTGAATCGAGCGGCCACTGGGCGACGGCAGAGCAGGACTTGCTTCGGCTTCGTCAACACCTCGCGAATCGCGATGCCGGCGGGTTCTTCGCAGGCGTCGCCGGCGATTGGCAGGCCATCCGCGACGAGCAGTACGGCCGATCGTTCGAGGCAATGGCGGGCCTGGCGTTGCTGCCGGCCGACGCAGTCGTCGCCGACCTCGGCTGCGGTGGGGGACACTTCACAGAACAGCTCTCGGCCTTCGCTGCCGAAGTCGTAGGGATCGACGCCTCTCCCGACATGCTCAAGGCCGCACGTCGCCGCCTTCGGCCACTGGACAACGTCAAGCTCAAGCAGGCCGAGCTGTCGGGCGTGCCGCTCGACGACGCGTCGTGCGACGCCGTCTTCTGCGTTCTGGCCCTGAGCTACGTCGAATCGCCCGCCGCGGTGGCGAGTGAGATGCGTCGCCTGCTCAAGCCGAACGGCCGCTGCGTGATCGTCGACCTGCTCGCCCACGACCTCGACGACTTCCGCCGCCGCATGGGCCAACGCCACCGCGGCTTCACCGCCGACACCGTCGCCGACCTCCTCGCCAGCTTTACGAACACCCGCGTCGTCCCCCTCCCGCCCGAGCCGGACGCCAAGGGGCCGGCGCTGTTCATCGCAAGCGGGGGTGCTGGTGGATGAGAAGCCGATCCTCGACTACTCCGGACCACGCGATGACGAGCAGAAACCGCGTCGCTTCGGAAGCTCGCCACTCGCTGCATCCATCATCGTCATTCTGATTCCGTTCGTGATCATCCCAAGCCTCATCTTCACGCTGCTGGCGATCGCCTACAGGTACTTCTGACCCTCCTCCCTCAGCCCTCCTCCTTCCTCCTTTCTGAACAACATGACCGCAACTGCCACCGACATCGGAACCTCCGCCGCCACCAAGAGCGGCCTCGAATACCAGCTCAAGCCCGGGGCCTCGCTCGACGAGCTCCAAGAGCTCGCCCTGCAGGGCCGCAAGGAGCTCGACCTCGCCGAGCAGGAGATGCCCGGCCTCATCGCCTGCCGCGAAGAGTTCGGCCCCAAGAAGCCGCTGGCCGGCCTTGACATCGGCGGCTCGCTGCACATGACCGTGCAGACGGCTGTCCTCATCGAGACGCTGACTGAGCTCGGCGCCAACGTCCGCTGGTGCTCGTGCAACATCTTCAGCACCCAGGACAACGCCGCCGCCGCGGTCGTCGCCGGCAAGAACGGCACGATCCGTGATCCCAAGGGCGTGCCCGTCTTCGCGTGGAAGGGCGAGACCCTCGAAGAGTACTGGGCCTGCACCGAGCGCATGCTCGACTTCGGCGACTTCAAGGGTCCCGACCAGATCGTCGACGACGGTGGCGACGCCACGATGCTCATCACCAAGGGCCTCGAGTACACCAAGGCCGGCAGCGTCCCCGGCCCGGAGACGACCGACAACACCGAGTTCAAGGAAGTCCTGAAGCTCCTCGCCAAGACGATCGAGGCCACGCCTGACCGCTGGGTCAACGCCGCCAAGACCTGCAAGGGCGTCAGCGAAGAGACGACGACCGGCGTCATGCGGCTCTACGAGGCCGAGCGCAACGGCACGCTGCTCTTCCCGGCCATCAACGTCAACGACTCGGTCACCAAGACCAAGTTCGACAACCTCTACGGCTGCCGCCACTCGCTCATCGACGGCCTCAACCGCGCCACCGACGTCATGATGAGCGGCAAGGTCGCCGTCGTCTGTGGCTACGGCGACGTCGGCAAGGGCTGCTGCCAGAGCCTCAAGGGCCAGGGCGCCCGTGTCATCGTCACCGAAGTCGACCCGATCTGCGCCCTGCAGGCGGCGATGGAGGGCTACGAGGTCAAGACGCTCGAGGAGACCCTCGACGAGGCCGACATCTTCATCACCACGACCGGTGCGTTCAACATCATCACCGCCGAGACGATGCGGAAGATGAAGGACGGCGCGATCGTCGGCAACATCGGCCACTTCGACAACGAAATCGAGATGGCTGAGCTCGAGAAGATGCTCTCCAAGAAGCAGGTCGAGAAGACCAACATCAAGCCGCAGTACGACCAGTGGACCTTCAGCGACACGGGCAAGAGCGTGCTGATCCTCGCCGAGGGTCGTCTGCTAAACCTCGGCTGCGCCACCGGCCACCCGAGCTTCGTCATGTCCGCCAGCTTCGCCAACCAGACGATCGCTCAGATCGACCTGGCCATGTACAACCGCGGCGAAGAGACGCTCAGCGGCGCGAAGTACGACGAGAAGAAGGTCTACGTCCTTCCCAAGATTCTCGACGAGAAGGTCGCCCGCATGCACCTCGACAAGCTCGGCGTCAAGCTCACCGTCATGAGCCAGGAACAGGCCGACTACCTCGGCGTCAACGTCGAAGGCCCGTACAAGTCGAACCACTACCGCTACTGATCAACCATTGATCGACCAACGCAACCGCCCCGCGAGTCTCCACTCGCGGGGCGGCTTCTTTGTTGAAGTTGAACATCAAACTCAAGCCGCGATGCGCATCGGCGACTGCTCGTCGGCCTCTTCGATCTGCGCCGCGATGTGCGGCAGATCGACACTCACCGGCTGAGCATTCGGCCCGCTCTGGCCCTTGGCGTTCGTCCAGAAGGCCGTGATCCAGACCTTCTTGCCGCCGGCACCTTCGGGGAAGACCATCCGGCAGTTCGTTCGGCCCGTGGTCATGGCGTAGTTCCACTCCTTGGCGACGACCGGCGCCGTCTCGCCGACGTGCGTGAAGACCAGCGCGTCGGCGACGTTCTCGGGCTTGGCCCGCAGGTCGCCGTCCTGACGCAGCTCGAAGTGGATCATGCCGCTCTTGATGTCCGTCACGCGGACGTACGGAGCGACGGTCGGCGGATCGATCCGCGTCGGCGTGGTGTCACGGATGTTGAGCCCCAGCGCCTGGCGCTGGTCATCGGTGACGTCCATGAGGCCGTTGACCTGCCGTGCGATCTTGCGAATCGCCGCGACCAGGGCGTTCTTGGCCTTGTCCTTCTCAAAGACCGTGCGCGTACCGCGCGTCATCGGATCGACGGCCTTGGCAAGCTTGGTCACAAAGTCGCTGGTGAGCGCGTCGAGCTGATTGAGGACGGGCTCCTGAAGATTGAAGGCCACACTGTCAGTGGCACACACGTTGAAGAAGTTGAGCGCAAAGTCGCGCAACTTCGAGTCGGTCGTCGGGACGAAGTCTTTGGAAGGCATGCCTTCCTCCTTCCGTTAGACGAGGAAGCCGGCAGCGCCGCCCGTTGGCCGCTGAAACCGCCGACGGCGGTAACTTCGGAACGGCGGCAGGGCGGCTTGAGGTGGAGGAATGATTTTTCGCTCGTGTTCTTCGCGGCGGCATGACCCACGGGATGTGCAGCGAGTCACGGTCGCCTCAGCCTCCAGCTTCAAGACCGGAGCCAGCGGCTTCGCTCCACGCCCCGCTGAGCCGCTCCGCCTGCTCAATGACCAGCTCCACCGCCTTCTCCTGCCCCTCCGGCGGATACTTGTACTTCCGCAGCAATCGCTTAATGAGGAGCCGCATCTTCGCCCGCACGCTCTCGCGGACCTGCCAGTCGACCGTCGTGCTTCGCCGCAACTGATCCGTCAGCTCCACGGCCAGCTTCTTGAGCGTCTGGTTCCCCATCTCCCGCAGCACGTCCGGTCGCTCGGCTAGGGCGTCGTAGAACGCGATCTCATCAGCATTCAGCCCGAGCTCTTCATCACGCTTCACGGCCTCGATGAAGTCCTTCGCCATCGCGATGAGTTCTTCGACAATCTTGCCCGACTCGATCGCGCGGTTGTTGTACTTGCGCAGCGTCTCGGCCAACCGGTCGCCGTACTTGCTTTCGCGGACGACGTTGTTTCGCGACCGCCCGCGGATTTCATCCTTGATCAGCCGCTCTAAAAGCTCGACGGCCAGGTTCTTCGCCGGCATCTGCCGAACGTCTTCGAGGAACTCATCACTGAGCAGCCCGATGTTCGGCCGCTCCAAACCTGCCATCGCAAAGATGTCGTCCACGCCGTCGCTCACGACCGCGTTATCGAGGATGCCTTTCAGCATCGCCGACTTGTCCGTGCCACCACGCTTCGGCCCCTCGACACCGTGCTTCGCGAGGATGCCGCGGATTGCCGCGAAGAAGGCGATCTCCGTCCGCATCGCCGCTGCCTCGTCGAGCGTCGCGCACAAGCTGAACGCCTTCATCACCGACGCCATCACGTCGAGGAACCGCCGCTTGCCGTCGTCCAGGCTCAGGATGTGGTTTGTCACCTTCGGCAGAAGCGGCAGCGGGGCGGTCTCGAACCCGCCGTAGTCGACGCCGGGCGAGTCGGGGCTCTTCTCCCGCATCATGTCCCGCAGGACGCCCATCTTCTCCTTGAGAATCCGCAGCCCGTCCTCCGCCCGCACCGTCGGCTGACCTCTACCGGGCGACTCCGTGTACGTCTTGAGCGCCTTCTTCAGATCGACCGCGATCCCGATGTAGTCGACCACCAGCCCGCCGGCTTTCTCGCGGAACACGCGGTTGACCCGCGCGATCGCCTGCATGAGGGCGTGCCCCTTCATCGGCTTGTCCACGTACATCGTGTGGCAGCACGGCACATCGAACCCCGTCAGCCACATGTCCCGCACGATCACCAGCTCCAACTCGTCGCGTGGGTCCTTGAACCGCTTCGCCAGCCGCTGGCGCTGGGCCTTGCTGTACTGGTGATGTCGCAGCTCCGGCCGGTCGGTCGCCGTGCCAGTCATCACGACGCGAATCTTCCCGTCCTCGTGGTTCCACGTCCCGTCCTCGCGGCGAGTGCCCGCCATCTCCGGCCGACGCTTCACGATCTCGTCGTAGAGCGCAACGCAGATGTCCCGGCTCATCGTGACGATCATCGCCTTCCCGCCGAAGTCCGGCTGCTCGTCCGTCGAAAGCTGCGACCGCATCGCCTCCTTCCGCCGGTCGAAGTGCGCCAGCAGATCGTCAGCGATCGCTTCCAGCCGCGGCTGCGCCCCGACGAGCTTGGCCAGCTGCGCCCACTTGCCCTTGGTCTTCTCCCGGCCCTCGACCTCCTCGCCTGCGACGACCTCGTCCACCTCCGCGTTGAGCTGGTCGATGTCCTCGCTGTTGAGGTCCAGCTTCGCCCGCCGGCTCTCGTAGTAGATCTGCACCGTCGCCCCGTCCTCCACGGCGTCGGCGATGTCGTACACGCTCACGTACTCCCCGAACACGCCTCGCGTGTCCTTGTCCTCGAACGCGATCGGCGTCCCCGTGAACCCGATGAACGACGCTTTCGGCAGCGCGTCCCGCAAATGCTTCGCGTAGCCGTAGACGTACCGGCCGGTCTTCTTGTCGAGGGTCGGCTTGATCCCGTACTGGCTGCGGTGGGCCTCGTCGCTGATGACGACGATGTTGCTCCGCCGGCTCAGCGCCGGGTGCGTGTCTTCCCCGTCCATCGGCGAAAACTTCTGCACCGTCGTAAACACGATCCCGCCGCTCGCCCGGCCGTCGAGGTATTCGCGCAGCTGCTCCCGGCTGTCCGCCTGCTCCGGGGCCTCCCGCAAGAGCGACTTCGCCGCGCTGAACTGCTGGTGCAGCTGCCCGTCGAGGTCATTGCGGTCGGTGACGACCACCAGCGTCGGATTGTTCATCGCCGGCTGCTGCAACAGCTTCCCGGCGTACATCGCCATCGAAATGCTCTTGCCCGACCCCTGCGTGTGCCAGAACACGCCGCCTTTCCCGTCGTGCCGTGTCGCCTTGATCGTCTCATCGACCGCCGCCCGCACACCGTGGAACTGGTGGTAGCCCGCAATCTTCTTCACGATTTCTTCATCACCCTCAAACAGGATGAAGTGCCGCAGGTAGTCCAGCAGCAGGTCCGGCCGGAAGAAGCCGCGGACGACCCGTTCCAGCTCCATCTCGACCGTCGGCTTGTCACTCTCGGATGCCACCGTCCGCCACGGCAAGAACCACTCGGGCGTCGCGGTGAGCGAGCCGACGCGGGCGGTGATGGCGTCGCTGACGACGAGGGCGGCATTGGTCGCGAACAGGTCGCCGATCTCGTCCTTGTACGTCTGCAGCTGCCGGTACGCCGCCCACACGTCGGCCGACGCGTCGGCCGGGTTCTTCAGCTCGATCACGGCGATCGGCAGCCCGTTCAGATAACACACCACGTCCGGTCGCCGCCCGTCCTTCGTCCCCGCGACGGCTAACTGATTCACCACTAGCCAGTCATTCCCACCCCCGGCCTTCACGTCATCGAACGCCACCAGCCGCGCCACGTCCTCGACCTTCGCCCCTGACGCATCCGTGTATGCGACCGGCACCCCGTCGATCATCTTCCGGTGAAAGGCCGCGTTCGCCCTCGCCAGGTCGGGATGCTCCCGCGTCGTCGCCGCCCGCACGACCTCCTCGACGGCCTCGGCCGGCAGCTGCGGATTGAGCCGCCGCACCGCCGCCGCCAGCCGCCCGGCCAGCACCACGGCCCGCCCGTCCACCCGCTCGTCGGGTGCCACGTCCGGGGCCAGCTTCGCCCCGTGCAGGTAGGCCCACCCGGCCTCCTGAAACCAGGCGATCGCCTGCTGCTCGACAGCATCTTCGTTAATCATCTTCCCCTGCCTTCCGAACTTCTTCGGCTGCGGCGGCGACCGCCGCATGTGCGGCATCCTTTGCCTGCTCATCCGGGTACTTCGTTTTCAACAATTGTCGACGAAGCCACGTTCTTAAACGCGCGAGCTGCGATTCACGGATGAACCAATCAACGCCGGCCACTTCATCTACGAAGTTCTCGAACTCCTGAGCTAGCGAACGTGCTTCTGAGGCCGTCAAGGTCCCTTGCTCACCTTGTGCGTTGAAAATCGCTTCAGCAGCGACCGCCGCGATACCGGAGGCGGACTTAGTGATGGTGATTTGAGCTTTGACCTTGTGAGTTGCCGAACCGCTCACCTCTTCGACCTGCTGCCGGGACATCCATTCACGCGTTAGCTCGTTGCAATGCTTCGCCGCTCCAATGAGGTCAGGAAACAGACTCGCGTTGTGAATGTTCATCTTTCGAAGCCATTGCAGGCACCGTTGTCTCACGTCCGCATCGTTGGGGATGTGGACCTTCCGCAGGTACTTCGCCACCTCGCTCGGCTCGTTCACGTCGATGTCGGAGTCTGCAAGAGCGCGAAGCAGCGAAGATTCGAGTGTCTCGCCGTACGGCGCGATTGTGAACAAGCCCGCCTGATTGACAAGCCGCCCGTGATCGTCTTTGGACGGCTCGATGATCCGTGGCCACTTCGAGTCAAAGTCGAGATCACTGATGAACTCGCTGTTGATGATGTAGACCGCGCGGCTGCTTGCGACGGGCATCTTGTTGCCTTCTTGACCCCACTGAGGGTCGTCCGTCCCGACGAACGCGAAG
Organism: Planctomycetota bacterium; assembly: GCA_038746835.1. Lineage (NCBI taxonomy): Bacteria > Pseudomonadati > Planctomycetota > Planctomycetota bacterium. The sequence continues at coordinate 12,567 of JBCDKH010000015.1, forward strand.
AAAAGGGCGACGAACGGTGACCGTGTCCAGTCGAGAAGTGGTGTCGCAAGCTCGTGGTGCTGACCGACCGCCCAAAGCTCGACATCCTCTGCCTCCTCGCCGTCATCGGTGAACTCAAGAATGCTGTTGTCCGGGACCCGACCGCGGATCGCGAGCCGGAACGCTTGGAGGTGACGATCTGCGAACTTCTTGTCAATCGCGCCCATCTGGAAGCGATCAAGTGTCGGCTCAAGGAACCACTTGTAGTGGTGCTGGCCGCGGAACGCGTACGACTCGACATTGTCGTTCTCGATGTAGTGGTCGACGACGCGGTCGAAGTCTCGCCAACTCTCGATTCGTGACGACGGAATGAGTCCATCAACGGTCTTGTCGAACACGTCGACGTCGGGCCACAACGGCAGCTTCTTCCAGTACGGCGTCTCTTCACTCACGCGTTACTCCCCACAGTTGGTGCGCCAAGCTCACCGCCGAGCAGCTTCGGCAGCAGGGCGTCGCGGAGGGCGGCGAGGGTGCGGGATTCTTGCCGGTTTTGCTCCATGCGTTCGAGCAGCGGTGCCACGACGGCGTGGAATGCGTCGAGGATTGCGGGATCGGTAGGAACGACGGCTTCGATGGCTTCGATTTGCTCCGGCTTGACGGCGGGATAGGCGGCCCCGTCCGCCAACTGCCCCAGCTTCTCTGACATCTCCGGGCGTGTCATCAGGACGTAGAGAAACGAGTACGGCACCTTCGGCGACATGACAGCAAAGCCGGTCGAAGCAATGCGGTCTGCTGGTGGGTCGAGGGCGAGGAAGTACGCCCCGCGGTCTGGCCGCACAGTTGAGATGGCGACGTCGCCGTGTCGTAGGCGACGCCGTGCTCTGCCGGGTGCGTCGTCCCGGTCGTAACGCGGCATCGACTCGATGTCGCCGCGATTGGCGGCCGAAATCTCGATGTATTCCAAGCTGTCGAGTTCGTCCTTCTTTCGCAGCGTTGAAGCGTTGATGTCGCAGAGGTCGCCAATCGTCTTCACCGTCCAGCCCTGCGGGATGTCGCCGAGGGGGGAGGGCTCGAAGGGGGCGGCGTTGGTGTGGGGGTGGTCCGGGGCGGGGTCGAAGTCGACGAACCAGCTTTGGAACAGGCCGCGGGCCAGCGACTCCAGCGTCCGGCTCATCCGGCGGTTCAACGCGATCTTGGCGTCCAGTGACCCCAACACCCCCGCAATCGCCCGCTGCTCCGACAGCGGGGGGAGCACGAACGGCACCCGCTCCATGATGCCAGTATTCAGGTTCGGCATCGTCGCCCCGACCGCATGGTTGACGATCCATGCACGCACGGCCGGATGTCCGAGGTAGAAGGACGCGAAGTCGGGATCAATGACACCTTCACCAAACCGCACCTTCAAGCAACCCGTGCCGCACAGCCAGCCTTCCTGACCTTCGCGGACAATCGCCCGTCGCTCAACGTCCCCGCGGCGGCTGTAGATGATGTCGCCGACTTGCACGCGATGCTTGGACAGTCGCTCCGCGTCTTCTTCCGTGATGCGTTTGATGTCTTGCTCGATTAGTCGGTTGTCGCCGATGTTGACCGGCATGATCGACGGGATGCCGTCATCGACGTAATCGTGAGCGTGCAACTGACTACCGAACGGGCCGGTCTGGATGCTTCCACCGCCGCGTTTGACGATCTCGCCAAGCGTCGGTGTCTCCCAGTGATCCGGTAGCTCCGCAAACAGCGGACTAAACCCCATACCCCACCCCCTTCAGGTTCTCGCGGATCGTCGTCTCCAGCGTGTCCGACTCTTTGAACTGCTCGGCCAGCTCGGCGGTCAGGCGTTGCATCTTCGCGTCGAACGGCTCGCCGTCGTCCTCGGCCGCGGCGGCGCCGACGTAGCGGCCGGGGGTCAGCACGTGGCCGTGGGCGGCGATCTCGGCCAGCGTCGCCGACTTGCAGAAGCCGGGGACGTCGGCGTAGGCGGCGGCGGTCTCGGTGCCACCGCATTCTTGCGGTGTTTCGGGGTCGGTATTGGAGCACTGCAAGGATGCAGTGGCACCGGAGGTGGGCGTCGGGAGGCCCTGCCAGGCGTGGAAGGTTCCGGCGAGTTTGGCGATGTCGTCGGCGGTGAAGTCGCGGAGGACGCGGTCTTTCATGTAGCCGACGTCGCGGGCGTCGAGGAAGAGAACCTCGCCGGCGCGGTCGCGTTTTCCATCGCGTGCGGATTTGTCTTTCGTCAGGAACCAGATGCAGGCAGGGATTTGGGTGTTCGTGAAGAGCTGGCCGGGCAGGGCGACCATGCACTCGACGAGGTCGGCCTCGACCAGGCCGCGGCGGATGTCGCCCTCGCCGCCGCTGGTGCCTCTCATGCTCCCGTTGGCCAGCAGCAGGGCCATGCTGCCGGTGGGGGCCAGGTGGTGGAGCATGTGCTGGACCCAGGCGAAGTTGGCGTTGCCCTTGGGCGGGGTGCCGTGTTTCCAGCGGGCGTCGCCGGCGAGCTTGGCGTCCCACCAGTCGCTGACGTTGAACGGCGGGTTGGCCATCACGAAGTCGGCCCGCAGGTCGGGGTGCTGGTCCTGCGTGAAGCTGTTGGCCCAGCTTTTGCCGAAGTTGTAGTCGATGCCGCGGATGGCCATGTTCATCGCGGCCAGCCGCCAGGTGGTGGGGTTGGACTCCTGGCCGTAGACGCTGATGCCCCCCACCTTGCCGTGCGTCTCCTCTGCGTACTTCTCCTCGACGTGCTTCTCGATCTCCACGAAGAAGCCGCCGGAGCCCATGGCCGGGTCGTAGACGCGGCCGTGGTAGGGGCGGAGCATCTCGACGATGAGGCCGACGATGGATTTGGGGGTGAAGTACTGGCCGCCCTTCTTGCCCTCGGCGAGGGCGAACTGGCCCAGAAAATACTCGTACACGTGGCCGAGGATGTCCTTGGGTTGGAGCTTATCGTGGGTGAAGGGGATGCTGGCGATCAGATCGATCAGGCCGCGGAGGTTGTCGGGGTCGAGCTGGAGGCGGGCGTAGGTGTCGCGGGCCAGCACGTTGGCCAGGGCGTCGTTCTCCTTCTCGACGGCGGCGAGGGCGTCGTCGATCAGCAGGGCCGTCGACTTGATGGTGTAGCTCTCGGTCTTGCCGTTCTTGACCTCGACCGTCGTCTGCGGCGGGAGCTTGGCCCAGCTTTGCAGGTTCTGCCAACGGGCCAGCGGGGGAACCCAGAAGGTGTTTTGGCTGGTGTAGTAGTCGCGGTCCTCAAGCTCTGCGTGAAGGTCGTCGTCCGACGCGTCCGGGTAGTGCAGGTCGCTGTCCGGGTTCTGCAGGTCGGCCTTGATCTGCTGTCGGCGGGCGTCGAAGGCGTCGCTCACGTACTTCAAGAAGATCAGCCCCAGCACCGCGTGCTTGTACTGCGCCGCATCAAGGTTGTTCCTCAATTTGTCGGCCGCGGCCCAGAGCTTGGCGTCGAGGTCGCGGAGGAACTGGTGTTCGGACACATCGGGCATCGCCCCTACGTATACCGGCCCCTCGACATGGGTACCAGTCGACGGCGACCGTCGATCGGGGACGATCGGGGCGTCGATCGGTTCCGCGGCAGCGACAAAAAGCGCTCGGCCGACCTGCGGCATCGTCCCCACCCCGTCCCTCACCCCCACCCTTCCCAGCTCCGGCCGGTCTACGTCGTCGCGACGTGAGGCCGCAGCATCATGCTTAAGTCGTGGCACGATCTTCAGATCGTGTCGGGGTTGGGATTTGGGGACGCACGATCTGAAGATCGTGCCACGGGGAGCGTCGCGGGCGGGATGCCCCTCAACGTCTTGAGGGTGCCCGGGGAAGTCTTCAGGACACCTGGGGAAGTTGGAAACATACCCGGGAAGGTTTCCAATATGGCTGGGGAAGTTGGAAATCTATGTTTGGGGCTTCCAAATATACCCGGGGAAGTTAGAAACACGGCTGGAGAAGTTCCAAACATATCCCGGGAAGTTGGAAAGATGGCTTGGAAAGTTCCAAACATACCCGGGAGAGTTCTAAACATACCTTTCTAACTTCCCAGGGAGTCCCTGAGAAGTTTCCAGGGATTCCCTTGGCCACTCCCAGCCTGCAAACAGCGTTTGTATCGGAACCGGCGAGAAACCGGGGAAGGGATGGAGCGGGGCGGGCGGGTGGTCGATGGCTGGGGCATGGACGCGACAGGTGACATCGTGGCGGGTGGGCAGGCTCGGGCGAACATGGCCGAGGGGGAGGCGTCGGAAGGGGGTCACTTACCGCTGGTGAGTCGCGTTGATTCGTGCATGGCGATTCGCGAGGGGACGCTGGACGATCTGGCTTGGATCGACAAGCTGCAGAAGGCCGAGCGGGCGGCGCTGGGGTTCTTGCCGTGGACGGCGTTGCGGGAGAAGGTCGAGCGGAACGAGGTCCTCGTGGCCGACGTCATCGGCAAGCCGGCCGGGTACCTAATCGCCAGCGATCGCTACCAGAAGCGCGACGAGCTGGGGCTCATCACGCAGATGAACGTTGACCCGCTCTACCGCGGCAACCTCGTCGCGGCGGCGCTGCTCCAGGCCCAGTTCGACCGCAGCGCGTACGGCTGTCGGCTCTACTCGTGCTGGTGTGCCCAGGACCTGGAGGCGAACCGGTTCTGGGAAGCGATGGGGTTTGTGGCGATCGCGTTTCGGACAGGCGGGGGCAGAAAGGATGAAGGAGGAGGGATGAGGGAGGAAGGTCAGAATCAGAAGTCTGGTGTCGGACCCTCCTCCCTCCGCCCTCATCCTTTCTCCCTTTCACCAAGCCCCCGCGTCCACCTGTTCTGGCAAAAGCGGATTCGTCCCGACGATAAGACCACGGCTTGGTGGTATCCGGCCAAGACCGACGGCGGGCAGTTGCGGGCGGACCGGATCGCGCTGCCCATTCCGCCCGGGACACACTGGCGGGATGTTGAAGCCGTCGCGGTGCCGGAGGTGGAAGTCGAGAAGGGACTGAGGGACGAAGGGACAGAGGGACAAAGGGATGCAGACGAATGTCCGTCAGAGCCCTCAGTCCCTTTGTCCCTGAGTCCCTCTGTCCCTTCAGTCCGCTACCCCCGCGGCATCGAGGAGCGCGACGGCAAGGTCTATCGCGGCGAGAAGCGACTGATGACGATCGCGATGATCAAGGCCGAGCAGGGCGCGGCGGAGAACGGCATGTGGTACATGCCCGAGGGCGTCGAGGTCGTCAAGGAGATGCCCGAGCCAGAGATCATCAAGCCCAAGGCGAAGCGGCCGAGGGCCAAGCGGGTGAAGCAGACGCCGGCCAGGACGGTCGATCCGGCGTTCGTCGCGTGGTCGCGCGAGCTGCGCGATCGCTGGCTGGAAGAGGTCGAGCTCGAGCCGACGCTGCTCATGGCGGCGAACCCGAAGTACGACGTCCGACGGTCGGCCAAGCGATCGATGCGTCAGCTGACGGGCAAGTGGCCGATGTCGGTGAAGGCGCTGCCGGCGTATCGCCAGGCGGCGTAGCGGGCGGGTTTGCCCGTTCCAACAGGCATCGCCGCTCGCTACAACGCTCGCATGCCGAAAGCCGCGATCGTTTACTTCTCCGGGCAGGGTCACACGCACCTCATGGCCGACGCGTTGGCCGACGGGTTCGGTAAGGCCGGCGTCGATGTCTTTCGCCATCGCGTCGACGGGGCGGACATCAAGGAGGGGCGCTGGAGCGATCCCGGCGGGGTGGTCGACGGAATCAAGTCAGCCGACGCGGTGATCTTCGGCACGCCGACGTACATGGGCGGCGTGGCGGCGCAGCTGAAGGCGGTCATCGACGCGATGGGCGGGCTGTGGTTCGAGCAGGCGCTGGCCGGCAAGCTGGCGGGCGGGTTCACGCACTCGTCGTCGCCGTGCGGCGAGAAGACGGCGACGATGCAGTACCTCATGGTCCACGCCGCTCAGCACGGCATGCTGTGGGTCAGCAACAACTTCCTCTCCGACCGCTACACCGGGCAGTCGAACGACATCAACCACTGGGGCAGCTTCGTCGGCGTCTTCGGCCAGGCAGACATCGACATGTCGGAGAACCCGACGATCGAGCTGCACAGCCACGAGGTGAACAACCTGCACGCCTACGCCAAGCGCTTCGCCGAACAGCTCGGGGCGTGAGGCGCGTCGGTCTGGTGGGAGGCTCAATCGACGGAGCTATGCGGACGCGACGATTCGGGGCGGCGTCCCCGGCGCGACGGCTCGAAACGTCAGCGGGTTGACGTCGGCAACGACACGTTTGTTGACCTCACTTCCGCTCACTTCCACACGCAGCAGTCGGCCTCTTGGGGCAGAGAACGGTGCTCTTTCGTGAATCGATCACGACTCATCAAGCACGGCATCGCGAACCAGTCGCACGGTCGAATCGTCTGTGGACAACAGTCGTGCAGTGTGGTGACGCCAGAGTGACGCGAGTTGATCAAAGTGGCTGCAGCCAAACACGAAGGACGACGTGATGCGATCTGAAAGGTGGTCGTCGTCTTGGATGACTCGATTGGCGAGCGTCGACTGCTCCGCAAGGTTGGCGTCGCGGTTGGCGGCAAGGAGCAGTTGTGCGAAGGAGAGGTACGGCAGTTCGTCCGTCTCATGTTGCGCGATCAGTGCCGCCCGTAGCTCGTCAATCGTTTCGGGCAGCAAGGCAAGAAGCGGTTCATCCGCGGTCGCAACGGCATCATCGATCAGGCCAATTGCCGTGTAGTTCGGAGCTCGGTCATCACACGGATCGCCATCTCGGATGGTCAGGCAAAGTGCGATGCTGTTGGTAAAGACGCGGAAGCGTCGGAAGGCGTCAGGGGCACGCTCGCTATTCCGATCCCCCCACCGAGTCAGGCTGATGGCCTCGCTGACGCCTGGGTCGGCCTTCTCGGGCAGCCGACGGTCGGCCAGGATCGCATTGAGTCCGCGAACATAACTCAAGTAGCCCGGGTCATTCGGTGCGAACTCCTCCACATCGGACGGATGGACCTGCTCACAAGCATGGTGGAAGACTGCGAGACTGGCGTGCATCGAACCGTTGGTGGCGGGACGATCACACTACCCCACCACCTGTGAACTCACGGGCCGTCAAACCCTCGGTTATGTCATCCTGGAAGTCTCGTCGCATCGGCGGGTGTTGCACCTGGAGTTCAGCGACGCATCGCTCGGCGGCGGGTTGCGGTGGGCGTTCGTGTAACGGCGACCGATTTCGTTAAGATCCTGGTCATGACCACGCTTGAACTGCTGCGGCATCAGCTCGAGACCAGTCGCGATTGGTTTCTGCCGGGGGCCAGGGACATGGCCGATGCGGCGATGACGTTTCCGACGCCCAAGGGCGGGAACCATCCGACGTGGCTCATCGGGCACCTCACGCTCGCGGAAGATCAGATGCGGGCGATGGTCACCGGCGAGCCCGTCGAGGCCGAGGCGTACAAGGCGACCATGGACATGGGCAGCGAGCCGTCGGCCGACGCTTCGAAGTACCCGCCGTACGACGAGATGCTGGCGGCGTGGGAAGCCTCGCGGGCCAAGACGCTCGCGCTGCTCGACAAGTTGAGCGAGGCCGACCTCAATCAGCCGCCAAAGAACGTCCCGGCCGAGGCGGCGAGCATGTCGATCTTCAAGAACGTCGCGACCGTGCTCAACCTGATCGTTCAGCACCAGCTCGGCCACGTCGGGCAGCTGTCCGATGCCCGTCGCGCAGCGGGTCGCAAGCCGCTGGTCGCGTGAGCGAGGTAGTGCGTCGGATCGCGTTGCTTGCCGTTGCAACTGGTAGCGGGCAGGCCGTCCGCATCACCCGATGCCTCGAATCGATGCGGGTACCGTCGGACGATGACGACGCACGAGCGAGCCGAGGCGGTGGAGCAGGTCATTCGAGCACGCAGGACCGAGAAGGTCTGCTGCGAAGCCAACGCTGCGGTGCCTGTGCCGGCGGAGGTGGCAGAGCGGAACGACGCGATCGTGTTGCAGGCACTGGAAACGGCGGGGATGGCGCCGTTCCACTTCCCGCGGAATGTCGATGGCCTGGCCGAGCCGTGGCGGGCACGCGTGTTGTTCGACGCGGACGTGCGAAAGCTGGCGGCCCATCTTCGTGACGATCACGGGATCACCAACAAGCTGCCCAAGCTGTGCGACGGCTGCAGTGCGCTGGTGCTCGTGACTTGGCTGCCGGAGACGCGTGAGAAGGCCGACATGACCGATCGCAACGAGGAACACCTCGCCGCGACGGCTGCGATGACGCAGAACCTTCTGCTGTTGCTGACCGCGCACGGCATGGGAACGTACTGGTCCAGCGGCGGCAAGCTGCGACAGCCGGACCTGCTTCGCCACATCGGAGCCGATGGCAGCGCCGAGCGTCTAGCGGCTGCCATCTTCGTCGAGTATCCGGAAATGACACAGCGCAACTCCGACCACGAACGCCAGCCCGGAAAGCTGCGGAACATCAGAAAGACCGGGTGGATCCGCAAGGCGAGCCTTTAGCGAGGCGTTCGCCCGGCCCGGGGGACGAACGCGTTCGCCGCGTGTCCAAGGCGAACTCGGTACCCTGGATCTCGTGCCGCACGCGTTGCTGCCGATCGCAGGGATGCCGTCGTTCACGTTGAGCGACCTGGCGGCGATGCGGGTGGAGACGATCTCGTTTTTCGTCGTCGTGCTGCTGGTTGCGACGTGGTTGCTGCAGCGCCTGTGGAACGGGCTGCAGAAGGACTTTTCGAAGTTGCCGCGGCTGACTTACGTTCGGGCGTTGTCACTGGTGGCCTTGTGGGGCTTGGTCTTCGTGCTGGTGCTTTCGATGATCAGCGGTGCGCGTGAGCTGATGACGCCGAACGCCTGGCACCGCGAGGGCGTGACATACACGCTGGCGGACGCGGCCGATCGCGAGGCGGCCGAGTCGCGGCGATGGTCAAAGATGGCAGCGTTGAAGGTCGCGCTGTGGGGCTACGCAGAACAGCACGACGGGCGGTTTCCAGACCGAGGCGAAGGCATTGCCACGGAGGTGTGGAACACGACCGACGTCACTGCCGCACCGTTCGTCTTCTTCGGCGGCGAGATCGGTGACGGGTCGCGTGTGATTGCGCACGAGCCGACCTGGTTCGAACCGCCGATTCTGACACTGTTCGATGACGGCACGATTCGTCGGCTGGACCTGCGCGAGCTCGAAGCGATCAGCAGCATGGAGGCTCGATGACGAGGGCCTTTCTCATCGTCATTGCCCTTGGCGTCTTGGCATTGGTGAGCTTCGCGATCGGCTGCGGCGCGCCATTTATCTTGGCGTTCTACGGCGTTGCCGGCTGGCTGCTGTACCTGCGTCGCGTGGTGCCGGAGGTCGAGGTGCCGCTGGACAGCGTTGCGGTCGCGATCGCGTGCGTGGTCGGCATCGTCGTCCTGCTGCACGTGACCGCGCGGTGGTTGTGGAGCGCGACAAAGGCGGACAATGCACCGCCGTGGCGCGTGAAGTACACGGCGACCGGCGTAACGGGCATCGTGCTGCTCTTCGCCTGCGGCATGGCGGCGACGGGCGCGGCGCACCAGGTCGGATGGATGATGCAGGACACGGGGCCGTTCTGGGTGCGGCAGATGAACGAGCGGACGACGCGGCTGATCTGTCAGTCGAATCAGCGCGATCTGTGGATGGCACTGCGGCACTACGCCGACGAGAACGACGGCAAGCTCCCGGCCGATCTGGTGGGCTTTGTCGATGACAATCGGCGCCTCGACCTCAACTGCCCGCATGTTCCAGGGTTGCCCTACGTCACCTATCTCGACGGCCTTCGAGACTTTCCTGACGAAGAGGATGTTCCGCTCGTCGCCGAGCCGTTGGCGAACCACGGTGGCGAGGGGATGAACATTCTGTTCGCTGACGGAGAGGCGCGATTCGTCACGCCGGAAGAAGCGGCGAGCATCTTGGGACGCCGAACGACTGATTGAAGCGCGTCGACGATCTCATGAGACGACCAGCAGTCGTGCGCACGGCGTGCGATCTCACTGCGACGGCTGCGTCTGGTCCCGCGAGGCGAGGTGGGCGAAGTAGTTGGCGGTTGGGCCGATGGTTTGGTGGACGGTGTACTCGTTCATCTCGACCCAGTTGCCGACGTCGAAGTAGCACTCGGCGATCGGCCAGTCTCGCCACGCGGGGATGGTGTTGGGCAGCGTCCAGCGTTTGATGTAGTTCGGTGCGCGGGCAGGGTCGTGCGTGCCATAAACGGTGATGCCGGGCGGTGGCGGGGCGGCGAGTCGCATGGAGTCGATGTGGAGCGGTTCGACCGGCCAGGCGTGGCCGAGGCCGGTGGTCATGGTCATGCCGGTCGGATTGATACCGATGCCGTAGCTGGTCGCGCGGATGGCCGCGGCGAGGTAACGGTCGTCGCCAGTCAGGTGATGGGCGCGGGTGAGCGTCGGGCCGATGACGCTTTCGGGCGTGGTGAAATAGCCGACAAAGCCCATCATCGGCATGGTCGGCACGCGGTGCGAAACACCGATCGTGTTGCCTCGGCCGAAGGCGAGCGTCTTATCCGCCTCGGCAACGACGGCATCGATCGCGGCCTGCTTCAGGTCGGCGTCGGCGAGGTCGTCGGGAAGCGTGGCGTAAGCGAAGGTCGCTTTGAGGTTGTCGTCGGTGAGACGCGTGAGTTCTTGAAACGCTGCGTGAAAGCGTTGTTCGCCGGTCGCGCGGTAGAGCTCGACGGCGGCCAGCTCGGCGGCGTCGCGGTAACTCTGGCGAAGCTTGTCGAACGTCGGCTCTCGATCGCCCGGGAGCGACGTGATCTCGCGGAGCTTGGCGTCGGTGTCGTCGGTCGCCCAGTCGAACGCTCGGATCGCGTCGGCCAGCAGCGCTTCCGCGTGGGCCTCGTCGAACGGTCGGAGCACGTCAGCAGTCGCAGCTGCAGCAGCGGCGAAGCGCTGGCTGGTGATCGGCTCGGCACGGAAGGCTCCGAGCATGAGGCTCTCCTGCCAGCTGGTCTCGCCGTTCTGCGGGTGGGCGGTTGATTCGATGCCACCGCGGACGCCGCCGTCGTCGCGTTGCAGGCGTTGGAAGAACTCGACGTTCCAGAGGATCTCATCGATGAGATCCGGCACGCCGTTGTCGAGCTCCTCGTCGGGCACGTTGAGCGCGAGCGTTGCGAAGAACTCGGGATTGCCGCGGTACGACTCGATGAGCAGTTGCGTCGGATGCAGGTGCTGGCTGCGGCGGTCCCAGTCGCCGGCATCCATGTAGCCGCCCCATGCACCTTCGACTTCAACGAGGCCCGTCGCGTCGGTGCCGCCGTTGGTGAGCCGCATGAGGCTCTTGGACATGGTGCCCGACTCACCGTTGAAGATGGTGACGTCCCCTTGGAAGACCTTGACGCCGTCGTCGGCGTGCATGGGACGCGGCCGGTCGTAGCCGGCGATGCGGGGCGGCAGGGCGATGCCACTGCGGTGATTCGTGAGGCCCGAGAGTGAGACGCGAAACGCCTCGGTCCAGACGTCGTCATCGATCACAATCGGGTGGCTCGTTCCGACGCCGGGAACGTGAATGCGGTAGGTGCCGGGCGTGTCGAAGGCCGAGTAGTCGAGCTCGTAGACGTCGGTGCGGAAGACGTTTTTGCGATGCAGGTTTTCAAGCTCGTCGGCCGGGCGAACAAGACTGACGGGACTGGCAAAGACGACGCGGCCATCCTCGTCGATGAGCTCGAACATGTCGACGAATGAGAAGTCGAACCCACCGCCCGTGCCGGTCCATTGGCTGAGGAGGGCGCGCTTGTACGGATCGTCCGGGCGATGCCCGACGTGGCTCGCGTGGATGGCCGGGCTTCGCAGCTCGGCCGAGTCGTAGGTGAAAGCGTGGGAGGCGTCGCGCGTGTTGATGCCGACGAAGTCGATCTGGTACTCGTGCCCGATGCTCATCGGCTCGGCGAGCGTGAGGTAGAGCGTGATCTGTCGCGGATGGTTGCCGCCGCCGGTTTCGAAGGGTTTGGCCTTGACGGCGACGGCGATCGGATGCGGGCGTTCGACCTCGCCGGCCGGCCCGACGCGGTACGCCTTTGGCTCCAAGAGCGTGGTCTCGGTGATGCGCTGGCCGGTGATCGGCGAACTGCGTGAGAGCCACTTGCCATCGCCAGACAGTGTGCCGATCGCGCGGTCTCGGCCGTCGATGTTCCGGAAGACTTTCCGGCCCGTTCGGACCATCGTCATCTCGCCGTCGATGTAGCCGAGCAGCTCGCGATCGCCCTGGCGAATCTCGTCGCCGGGCTGCGGCTCGTAAGGAATCTGCGGGCGAGGATCGACGGTGCGTTCGATCAGCTCGACAACCACGACACTCGGGCTGAGCGCGCCGACATGAACCACCTGTGGCCCGTCTGCCGGATGGTCGGCATGACTGCTAGCGGGTAACAGCAGCCACCCGACCAAAGCCAGCACGAAGGCGATGCGTTGCGGCATTCGCCCAAGATATCACGGTTGACCTCCAGCTGGGCCGGGCACTTGATCCGAACGACGGCCGTTGCGGCTGGTCGAGCAGGACGGCCAAGCGAAGGCGGGCCCGCTCGTCGCGCGGGCCCGCTGGAGGTGCGCTTTGATGGAGGGTCAGATCAGGGTCAGTGAGAACTGATCGAAGTGCCAGCCGCTGCCGACACTCTGGAAGCGGATCGTCTGAACACCAGCGTCGAGCTGCACTGTGGTCGTCACGTCGGCGTACGTGTCCCAGCTGCCGGTGTCGGGCAGGAAGACTCGCGAGCCGAGCGGATCGCCGTCGTTGAAGAGATCGACCTTGCCCCACTGGAATGGTGAGGCAACGGTCAGGTCAAGCTCGTACGTGCCAGCCGTCTCGACATCGATCGTGTACTCGAAGTACTCGGAGTTGCCGATCCAGCTGACTTGGAAGTCGCCGGGGTCGCTGTTGATCTCGGTGATCTCCGGGCCGCCAAGACGATACTTGCCGCCGGTGTTGTCGAGTGTGGTATCGAACCAAGCGCCACCGTTGCCACCCTGGTCGTAGTCCTCCGCTTCGATGGTCGTCGTGCCGGTCTCAGGGACCGCCCATGCCAGACCATCGTTGTTGAAGGTGTTGGCGGCGCTGGCGTTGGTGAGTTCGAACCAGTTGAGGTTGAAGCCGATCCGCTCGAACTCGAGCTGAAGGGTGTTGACGCCCTCGTCGAGCTCGACAGTGGAAGTGATCGTCTGCCAGATCTGCCAGCCTCCGGTGCTGGGCACGTCGACGTCGGTGCCGACCTCGACACCGTCAACCGTCAGTCCGATGCGACCGTCATTGCCGGCGACGCGGAAGCTGATGTCGTAGGTGCCGGCGTTTTCGACATTGAGCGTGTACTGCAGGTACTCGCCGAAATCGATGTAGCCGATGTTGAAGCCGCCGCCGAAGTCGATGCTGGTTTCGATGTCGGGCCCGGCCACTCGGTACTCGCCGCCCAAGTTGTCGAGCGTGTCGTCAAACCAGGCCCCGCCGTTGCCGCCGGTGTCGTAGTCCTCGGCCTGTATTCGGACGGTGTCTCCGCCGAAGACATTCCACGCGCGACCGTCGTTGTTGAACGTCGATGCCGAGACCTGCTTTTCGAGCTCGAACCAGTTGATGTTGATGCCGGTGGTGCTGCTGACGTTGAATCGCAGCTCCTGGACGCCGGCGTCGAGTGTGACCGTCTCGGTGATCGTGGTCCACGTCTGCCAGGCACCGGTTGCGGGCACCGTGAAGTTGGCGATCGTCGTGCCATCCGCCTCGACGAAGAAGCTGCCGCCGTTGAGGCTGGCGACGCGGTAGCTCAGGTCATAGGTGCCGGCCTGTTCGACATCGATCGTGTAGGTCAGGTACTCGCCCTGATCGGTCCAGCCGATGTTGAACGCGCCGCCGGTATCGAGCGTGTTCTGGATGTCGGGACCGGCGACGCGGTATTCGCCGCCCAGGTTGTCGAGCGTGTCGTCGAACCAAGACCCGCCGTTACCGCCCAGGTCGTAGTCCTCGGCCTCGATGCGGGTCGGATACGGATCAACCGGCCAGGGCTGTCCGTCGGGGGCAAAGGTGGTGTTGGAAAGCAGCCGACGACCCTCGAGTGGTTCGATGGCTTTGGCAAAAGACCGGCGTGTGGAAGGGGTAGGGGTCATGGTTTCCTCCTCGGGCAGTCGCCCGATGGCCACGGAAAGGGAAGGCGTCGCACCACGTGCTCGCTCGGTCGAGCGGCACACTTTTAGAAACAATTCAGATTGTGCGACAAACAGTTCACTTGTTGCGGAACATATCGGCCGGCCGAGGCGCGTCAAGAGAAAAAATCGGCAACATCCGCACAGGCAGAACAGGTGCAGCTTCAGCCGTTGTTCCCAGATTTTTTCGCTACACGCTCGGAACGAGGAGTTCCAAGGCGTCCACGACCACTATTGATCTGTTTCTCAACTACTGATATCTTTGGCAGCCCACCCTGCTCATCCAGCGTCGGCGGGTGGCGATTTCACGCTTCAATCTGGAGGAACCCATGCGTCTGGTTGCAACCCGTCCAGTCGTCCCGTCGTCAAAAATCAGCGTCGAGTCGCTCGAACTTCGGCGACTGCTCTCGGTCTCCACGATCCAGTGGCAGCCGATGGGGGAGCCCGGCGTCGGGGGGCGCGTCGACTCCGTCACCATCAGCCCCTTCGACAGCGACCATGTCCTTGTCGGCGGCGACATCCTCGCCACAGGGCTCTCTCGTGACGGCGCGATGACTTGGGAGCCGACCGTCGGCTGGGACGCCGGGCAGATCTCCGACTTCACGTTCCATCCGACCAATCCCGACATCGTCTGGGCTGGCACGCTCAGCGGGCCGCACGTGTCGTTCGACGGTGGCCGATCTTGGGCCGACCGACGCGATGGCATGCTCACGCCGGCGCCCGGCAACTTCGGCCACCCCTACGCCGTCGAGACGGTCCTCTTCGACCCGAGCGACACCACAAGCCAAACGCTGCTCGCGTTCGGCGGCGATCATCGCGAGCTCAAGTTCTCCAATCCGAATCAGACCCAGAACTACGGCTTCATCTGGCGTTCGACGGACTCGGGGCAAACGTGGTCGGTCATCACCGATCTCGACGCGAACATCGTAGCCGCGGACTACGTCGGCGGAAGCTCCGACCAGCTGTGGGTCGCCGCCTTTGAGAAGGTCTACCGAAGCACGGGTGATGGTGCTGGCGCATCATGGCTCGTTAAGAACAACGGACTGCCCGCAATGAACAGCGACGTGCGCCTCACCGGCATCGTCGGCCACCCGACCGATCCGGACGTTGCCCTCTTGACCATCGGCGTGCGTCAGACATCGAGTGAGAAGGCAGACCTCGGCGGCATCTTCAAGACGACCGACGGCGGCGACAACTGGATCCGTGTCGAGGCCGGTGTGACGGCTGGCAACAACCCACCCGAGTTCCGCCACATCGACATCAGCAGTGATGGCAACACCGTCTGGGCGAGCGACATCAACTGGGGCCAAAGCAAAGGACTCTGGCGAAGCACCGACGGCGGCGACACCTGGACGCATGTCCTGACGCAGGCCAACGCACCGCAACTCATTTTCGGCGGCACACCCATGACGACCGGCAGCGCCATCGGTGCCTGGTGGGTCGAGATCGATCCCAACGATAGCGACCGCGTCTACGCCGGCACCAGCGGTTTCGTCATTCGCACCGAAGACGGCGGCACCACGTGGAAAGACGTCGTCAATCAACGCGACGACAACTCCACCCGATTCCGCAGCAACGGCTACACCGGCTACGTCGCAAACAACTTCGAGGTCAGCCCCTATGACTCAAGCCTCCACGTCGCGCAGGGCTGGGATCGGCTGCTCTCCGGCATCAGCCGAGACGATGGCTTTTACTGGGAGATCGGCCAACCTGGCCTGCCCGACTTCAACGGCGGACGCGACGTCGCATTCGCACCCAATGGTCTGCTCTTCGCTGCCCTTGGCCAGACGGGTAACACGTCGCAGCACGTCGCCCGCAGCACCGACAGCGGACAAACGTGGGAGATTCTCGCCAGTCCGATCGGTGCGCTTGGCGTCGCGGACAGCGTGCACGTCAGTCCGATCAATCCTGCAGAGGCCTGGGTTGTCATCGACGGCACGCTCTATCGCTCGATCAATGCCGACGCTCCCGCGGCCGACGTGACGTGGAAAGTCCGCGACATCAACGGCCTCACGGTCGAGTCGATCTGGCCCACAACGGACACGCCAAGCAGCTTCCAGGGTGACGACTTCTACATCGTCACAGAGGACGGCGTCTATCACACGAACAACGGCGGCTGGGCCGTCACGCGCGTCGGCGGGACCGATTCGATCAATCCGAGTGAGCGCGTCCGCCTCTCTGTGCCGAATGACAACAGCGGCGAGCTGTGGGCGTCATCGAACGGCGTCGGCGCGTTCTTCTTCGACGGCACGAGCTGGTCCGAAGTCGACCTGCCCGGCAATGCTGACAAGTGGGCCAAAGACGTCGCCGTCGACCCGACCAATCCCGACCGCATCGCGATTGCGACGGGCCAAGACCCGTACGTCACGGTTCGCGAAGGCACCGGCATCTGGATCACCCAAGACGGCGGCAAGACGTGGTCGAACGAGAACGGCTCACTGCCGCTCGTCAACGTCAACACCGTTGATTTCACACCGAATGCCGATCGGCTCGTCATCGGTACAAGCGGCCGGGGCTTCTTCGTCTCCGAGCTGGATCGCACTGAGCCAGGCACACAGGCGGAGCTGCTCAACGTCGGCGCTGCCGGAGGTCGGCAGTTCGAAGTCGGCACCAATTCGGCTGCCGAGGGTGAACGATTCATCGAGGTGCCTGCCGGCAGCGGGGACAACTGGAATCGCAACGCAGACGCCCCTGTTGCCAAGTTCTACTTCGAGCTGACGGCGCCTGAGTCCCAAGTCTCTTTCCGAGGGCGTGTGCAGACACCACTCGGCGGCAACGACGACTCGTTCTTTGTTCGCGTCAATCAAGGGCCGTGGCAGCTTTGGGACACGCCGCAGAACACGACAGGCTGGTCTTGGGGTGCCATTCAGGATCGCGGTGCATCGGATCCCTTCGCGGTCTCACTCGACGTGGGCTTGCACGTTCTGGAGTTCAAGCACCGCGAAGACGGGACCCGCCTCGACGCGGTTGATGTCATCATCAGCACGCCGGGCACCGGTACCTCCACGTCAGAACCGGGGCTGCGCGATGACCGCCTCTTCTCGGAAGACCCAATCGCTCAGGCGACGTTCACTCCCAACGCGTACGCGACCCTGTTCGAATCGAGCGATGAGGACGACGTCCCCTAAGGCAGCTTCGTGCCACGCGCTGCGAGATGGACGCGGTACCAGTCGGTGTGCGAGAGATCGACATCGACCGCTTTCGCGGCGGCCGTGATGCGTCCTGGCTTGCTGGTACCGAGGATTGGGACGATGCCCGCCGGGTGCTTCAGCAGGAAGGCGAGTGCGATGTTGGACCTGATCGTGTCGTAGCTGTCAGCGAGCTCGTCGAGCACGGACTGGACTCTATGAACCTGTTCGTCACCACCGGAATCGACACCGTCACCCAGCTTGCCGCGTCCGACAGGGCCATAGGCGAGCGGCGTCACCTTGCGGGCCTGGCATTGGTCGAGCAGGCCGTCGTCCATGTGCGCCGGGTCGAGCGCGTGCAGCAGAATCTGATGGCTCTCGAGCCGCACGCCTTCCGCGGCACACGCGTCGGCGACGAGATCGAATGTCTCGCTGCGGAAGTTGCTCAGCCCGAAGTGGAGCACCTTGCCGGCATCCCGAAGCTCCCGCAGGACACCCGCGATCTCGCCCGCGTCGAGCAGCAGGTCGGGGCGATGAAGCTGGTACAGATCGATCCGGTCTGTCGCGAGGCGTCGCAGTGAAGCGTCGACGCTCCGACGGATGTAGTCGGCCGACAGGTCGTAGCGGGGCGGGTCGCCAGGGCGCGGTTGGTCCGCGAAGACGACGCCGCACTTGGTTGCGATTTGAATGCCACCGCGGTGCTGCGGATGGTCGCGCAACCAGTCGCCGAAGACGCGCTCGCACTCGGTCTGGCAGTAAATGTCCGCGTGGTCGAACAGCGTGATTCCGCAATCGAGCGCTGCCTCGACGCAGGCGTGCGCGTTCGCAACTCGCGTCGCGTCCACCTCGGCGGGCGACCACGTGTTGAGGTAGCTCATGCAGCCGTAGGCCAACCGCGACACGGCCACGTCCGTCGCACCGAGTAGCTGAGATTGCATCCGCCGACGGTAGCGGCAGCAGCGGGTCGGCTCTCAGCGTGTCGCCTGGAAGACGCCCACCGATTTGCATTGCAGTCCGAAGTCGGATTGTTACCTTGACCGCACTGCGCTCGGAGCGCTGGCCCGGGCACCACACGGGCTTGAGAGAGAGACTACAGATGCACAAGCACACCTTCGCGGCGATGGCCGCTGTCGCCGTCTCCGCCACGGCAGCTTCGGCCGTCGTCACCGTGACGACCGATCCGGCCGACGTCACGGCTGACTTCTTCCAGGACTTTGCCGGTGTTCCCGACGAAGACTTCACCTTCGCGCTCAACGCCGGCAGCGTCGACTTGAATCCGACGTTGCCGCTGACGATCTCGGTCGTCGGCAACTCGACATTCGGACGCGATGTAGAGATCGCGAATGAAGCGCTTGAGCTGTTCCTCATTCCGCCGACCGCCTCGGGCTTCCCTGAGATCACGTTCACCTTCGATGAGCCGATCCTCGCCTTCGGTGCGGACTTCTTCGACAACGCGCCGCCGTTTTCGTCGGAGATAATCGTCGACGGGCAGACGTTCGCGTTATCGCCCGGCTTCCTGGGCTTCGTGAGCGACACGCCGTTCACCGAGATCACGTTTGTCGAGAATGGCTTCGACGCCTTCATCCTCGACGACATCGCGATCACCTTCGTTCCCGAGCCGACCAGTGCGGCGGTGCTGGGTCTTGCCGGTCTGGCAGGGCTTCGCCGGCGACGCTGACTTGTCGGTTCAAGCAGCCGCACTCGGTACGACTCGCCCGGAGTCGATGTGGTACGCTCGCGAGGCATGGCGGACGAGATGTCGAGCGATCGCCAAGGTTCCGACGCCGAGCCGGATGTCGAAGCCGTCGTGGACAAGGTCCGCGAGATCGCCTCGCGCCTGATGCGACGCGAGCGCGGCGATCACACGCTCCAGACCACCGCCCTAGTCAACGAAGCCTTCCTGAAACTGCACGGCGATCGCAAGACGCAATGGCGGCCGACGGTGCAGTTCTACAGCGCTGCGGCCGAGGCGATGCGACGTGTGCTGGTCGATCACGCCCGCAGCCGACTCGCAGAAAAGCGTGGCGGGCAGACGGATGACGGCGGTCGACGCGTCAGCCGACGTGTCTCGCTGGACGTCGCCGAGCTGGCCTCAGGCGATGACCCCGCTGCCGTGCTCGACGTCGAGGAGGCGATCGAGTCGCTGGCTAACGTCGACGCCGACGCGGCTCAGGTCGTTCGCCTCCGCGTCTACGCCGGCATGAGCGTGGCCGAGGTCGCGACGGCACTAGCCACGTCCGAGCGGACCGTCGCTCGCGAGTGGTCCTTTGCCAAAGCCTGGCTGTACGAGCGGCTCTCTAACGACGACAACCCTCGCCGCTAGGCGAGGGTTGCCCCTGAGAAATCCTGGGTTGGATGAGCGTCTCAAGCGCGCTGCTGACGACGCAGCACGAGCAAGCTGCCGCCCGCGATCAGCCCAAGGGCAGAGGTCGGCTCGGGAACGATGACGGTCAGTTCCGCACCACCGCCGCCGACGTTCTCGCGCGATGCGAAGACGGGTCGGATCGGGCTGTTCGACCCGGTGTTACCCGTCAGGATGAAGGTGATTGCGTCGTTCGTGTCGCCGTTGATCAGCGGCAGCAGTGGCGTGGCGTCGATCGTGAAAGTGATCGTGTTGCCGTCGCCCAGCTGCGCCCCGGCGATTTCCGATCCCGTCGGCGAGAAGGAGCCGACGAGGACGGTCTCCGAAGCGACGACGGCTGAAGCGACGGCCGACGTGCTGCCGCTCGTCAGGTTCGACGGTGCGTTGTTCCACGTCAGGCCGGACTCGGACCACGTGTCTTCGCCGGCAACGCCGTCGTTGATGGCGTAGATGTTGATCGGACTGCCGCCCGAGGCGGTGTTGGTGAACGAGAAGTCAAACGAGAGCTCCGCATCGACCGCCGTCCCGACGACGGTCGACAGGTCGAATCGGACGTACGCCTTGCGGGCGAAGCTCAGATCGTTGCCAGGAAGTACGAGAAGGTTCTGGGCGGTGGTTCCGTTTTGACTGCTGTTCGCGTTGCTGCCGCCGCGGATGAAGGCATCGGCTTCGGGCTGCAAGACGGCGGCCTGGCCAGTGCTGCCGACGACGGCGACGACCAGCGAGGCGACAAGAGACGGGATGAGACGGTTTCGAATGGGCATCGGCTTCCTCCGGTGTGATTGCGGTCAGAGTGGCTCGCGGGAGACATTCTTTGAACGTTCGTGAAGCTACCCCGTCCGGCCGACGTCGCCATGCAATATGTCGTAGATTCTTTTCGATGCAGCGCAAAGCCATCGTGCCCGGTCCCACGATCGCGACGACCAACGCCGCCAGGGTGGTCACCCTCATGGACTGCATCCACGACTACGGCCGGCGAGCCCTGGAAGGCATTGCCCGCTTCGGCAACACGCAGGGCGGCTGGACGCTCGAACTGCACCACGAAGATCAGATCCACCAACGCCTGCCACCCATCGCCGACAATGTCGTCGGCATCATCGCGCACGCCTTTCGGCCCAAGCTGATCGACGCGATTCGCCGGACCGGCCTGCCCGCGGTCAACACGTCGTCGGTCCTTCATCGCACTGGCTTGCCGACGGTCATCCCCGACAACGACGCGATCGGCGTCACCGCGGCCGACGATCTGGTCCGCCGCGGCTTCCATCGGCTCATGACGTTCGTTCACCCGCGCTGGTTCCACAGTGTCCAGCGTGCGGCCGCCTTTGAACGGACGGCTCGGAGTTCCGGAGCCTCGGTGGTCACTGTCGAACTCACGTCGATCCAACGCGCTGAAGACGACATCGCGACCGCACTCGCAGACTCGCCGACCCCGCTCGGCGTTTTCGCCGGCTCAGATGGGATGGCCGTCTTCGCGGTGCGGCAGTGTCTGCACCTTGGGCTGAGCATGCCGGAGCAGGTCGCGGTGCTGGGCGTGGACAACGACAGCCTGACGACACGAATGATGTCGCCCAGCATCAGCAGCGTCGAACTTCCGTGGGAGAAGCTTGGCTACGAAGCGGCTGCGCGGCTGCATCGCCTCTTGCAGGGCGAAACCGACGACGACGGACCGCAGCTGATTCCGCCGACCGGCGTCGTGACGCGGCAGACGACGGACGGCGTGAGCGTCGCCGACGGCGCTGTCGCCTCTGCGATCGCCTTCATTCGCCAGCGTCTGACGGTCCCGTTCACGCTCGATGACCTCGCCGCCGAAGTCGCGCTTTCCAGGCGCTCGCTCGAACTTCGCTTCAAGAAAGCGACCGGCCGAACGCTTCAGGGCTACCTGACTGAAGCACGCATCGAGCGGGCCAAGCAGCTTCTGACCGAGACCGACAGGGCCATGCCCGACATCGCCGAGAGTTCGGGCTTCACCAATGCCAGCTACTTCGCGACGGCGTTCCGCAAGCACGCCTCGACGACACCCACTGCCTTTCGCGCGCGTCATCGCCTGGGCTGAGGAAACGCGTTTTCGTTAAGCTCACCGGCTGCACCTGACAGGTCGCGCACTGGTTTGTCGCGATCAGGAGGAAAGGGCAGTCGATTTCATGAGCGACACGATTCAAGACGACACCACGCCACGAGCCAAAGCGCTCTTCCTCGACGCCCTCGAACGCCCGGCCGAGGAGCGTGAGGCGTTCGTGCGAACCTCGGCCGAGACGAATGCCGCGCTTCGCGACGCGGCCTTGCGCTTGCTCGCGTCGCACGAGGAGGCGGAGGCGTCCGATGACTTTGACCGGCTCACCTTCACGCTCGACTGGCAGTCGCTGGCAGGTGACACGCCCGCGAGTCTGCCGGACATCTCGCCCAATGACACGATCGGCGACTACCAGTTCGTGCAACGGCTCGGCACTGGCGGGCACGGCGAGGTCTGGCAGGCGCAGCAGCTCCGGCCGGTGCAGCGCGAGGTCGCGATCAAGCTGCTGGCCCGCGTGGACAATCGGCTGCGCGATCGGTTCGCCTTCGAGCGACAGGCACTCGCGAGGCTGGACCATCCCGACGTTGCTCCGCCTCGCAGAACTCCGTGATGGGTCGGCCGGGCGCGAGCTCGACGACGAGGAACGGCCGTCCGTCGTGATCGCCGGCGTCAAGCACGCGGGCAACGTCGGGATGGTCCAGCCTCGCGAGTGCCTGTCGCTCGAAGGCGAACCGATCGCGCAGCCGATTGTCCACGCGGGCCAGCAGCTTGATCGCGACCTCGCGCTGCACCGGCCGGAG